>JAFUZE010000253.1 GCA_017476765.1 Lachnospiraceae bacterium | reverse complement strand
CGAATACGGACATAAGCGGCAGAACCAATATACCGTCGCAGATTACTTTGCGCTTCCGGATGATCAGCGCGCGGAGCTCATTGACGGGGTGTTTTATGATATGGCAACCCCGCTTTTTGTCCATCAGGATATTCTGGGATATGTTTTTGCCGAAATTTATCATTATATCAGAGCGCATCGAGGCAGCTGCAAGGTGATTGCGTCTCCGTCTGCCGTACAGCTGTGCTGTGATGATAAGACAATGGTGGAACCGGATCTTTACATCGTATGTGATCAGACGAAGGTCAGGCGTTTTGGCATATATGGTGCGCCGGATTTTGTTTTGGAAATTCTTTCGCAGTCGACCCGCAAAAAGGATATGACCATCAAGCTATATAAATACTGCGAGGCAGGGGTAAAGGAGTACTGGCTCATTGATCCGGTCAAACAGGTGCTGATTACTTATGATTTTACGGACCCGGAGTATCTTCCGAAGGTTACCGCCCTGCAGGGAGAAGCAGGCATTTCGTTGTACAAGGGGGAGCTTAAGATTTCCCTTTCCGAAATTGCACAGATCATTCGGGAAGCGGAGGAACGGGAGTGAATGGAGACATGCAGGTTCCGGGACAGTGGTGTATAGATGAAGCCATTATTTCATTGTGATTCAGGCGCTAATGTGCTACAATATTATTGGAACAAAACATAGATTTTGCGCAATAATATATTAGCTGAGGAATAAGATGATTAATGTTACGATAGATGAGTTTACTCCATGTTTAAAAGATGCCAAGACGGGTGAGTTGGTACAGACGGAAGTAATTCGTATCAGACGAAAATCGTTCTTGAAGAAATATAATAAGAAAAACGGTTGGTACACGAACTGGGCAGCTTTGGTTGATGAAAATGAAATATATGCACTTGTTGTGGAGGGATCAGTAGATATTCAAGGGTTGGTTGCTGTGGCTGCGGATAATGACATGAAAGCGGCATATATTGCGTGGATGTGCGCAAGCCCCGACAATAACAAGTTGCTGTCGGCAGATGTTCGTTACTTGGGTGTTGGAGGTCATTTGTTCGCAATAGCAGTTCAGAAGTCTGTTGATTTCGGGTTTGGCGGGTTTATATATGGTTTTGCGGCGAACCAGAATTTGTTTAAGCACTATATTGAAGTGTTTAATGGTGAGATGATAGGCGTGTTACACCCATACCACTTTGCGATTGATGAGGCAAGTGCAAAGAATATTTTGGAGGTATATGACTATGAATGGACAAATGAAGAAATATAAAGAGTCTCTTGTAAATACCCCGGAGCCTATCCTGCTTAGTCAGATTACTCAAAAGATGGATATGAGGGGATTGATTCACTATGCAAGAGAAAAAGGTGTAAAAGTTGCTCAGCTTACAGAGAGAGAAAGAATGTCTTTTCTAAAATAGGTCAGTATAGGGAAATCTTGAGAAATCAATGATTTTCCTTTTATAATCTTTGAGGGTAAATAAGCACGGGAAGGGCAGGCAAGGAAAATGAAGCTTCCGGTCGGAGTAGAAAGTTTTGAAAAAATCAGACAGAATAAGGCATATTATATTGATAAGACAGATTTGATATGCAGGCTGCTTAAACAGAAAGAGAATGAGGTTACTTTATTTACAAGACCGCGCAGGTTCGGGAAGACTCTGACCATGACCATGCTGGACAGTTTTTTTGATATTACAAGAGACAGCCGTGAAATGTTTGAAGGACTGAAGGTAGCCGAGGACAAGGAGCTGTGCCGGGAATGGATGAATCAGTATCCGGTAGTGTTTGTTTCGCTTAAGGATGTGGAAGGTGCAGATTTTGAGGATGCATACAGTATGCTGGAATATACTCTTGCCATGCTGTACGGAAAGTACGAGTTTCTGTTAAAAAACGATGGGATTGCAGTGGAAGATAAAACAGCTTTTCGTAGACTAAGAGCCAGAGGCGGAGATAAGTCGGATGTCAAAGGTGCGCTTTGCACTTTGATGCGGATGTTACATGTACACTATGGCAGGCAGGTTATCCTGCTTATCGATGAGTACGATGTTCCGTTGGCAAAAGCAAAGGATTACGGATATTATGAACATATGCTCCATATAATCAGAGGAATACTCAGCATGGCGCTCAAGACAAACCTTTCATTGAAATTCGCTGTGCTTACGGGATGTCTTCGCATTGTAAAGGAAAGCATTTTTACAGGTGTGAACAACTTTGTTTCATACTCGGTACTAAGCAGGGAATTTGGCGATATATTTGGATTTACGGAAGAAGAGGTGAAGGGTTTGCTGTCTGATGCAGGTCTATCGGATAAGTCCGGGCTTGTGAGGGAGTGGTATGACGGTTATCATTTTGGCGACAGTGCGGTCTATTGTCCGTGGGATGTTGTAAGCTACGCTTCTGCAGCCATAGCGAATCCGGATACATTGCCGATGAATTATTGGATCAATACGAGCAGCAACAGCATTATTAGGAGCTTTATTGATAAAACGGAGTATGCTGTGAGCCGCAAATTTGAGACTCTGCTTAATGGCGGAACCATTCAGCAGGATATTACTGACGAACTGACTTATGACCAGTTGTACGACAGTGAACAGAACCTGTGGAGCATTCTGCTTATGACGGGTTATCTCACAAAGGCGGACATCGCTGTATCCGAAGGGGCTGTGTGTTTGAAAATTCCAAACAGAGAAATCACATCCGTTTTTCAAAGTACCGTTGTAAACTGGTTTCGGGACACTTTGCAAAAAGACAGGCAGCAAGAGATGTTTGATGCGCTTTGGAATGGAGATGAGGAGCGTGCAACGGGAATAATTTCTGATTTTTTATGGAATACAATCAGTTTTCATGATTATCATGAAGATTTTTATCACGCTTTTATAGCCGGTATTTTTGTCGGGGCAGGATATGAAACGGAGTCCAACAGAGAGCATGGACCTGGCAGGACAGATGTGCTTGTCATTGATGCCGCACACAGAAGAGTTTTGCTGATCGAGACGAAAAAATCAGACAGTGCAGATCATATGGAGAAGGATTGCATGGAAGCCATTACACAGATTCGGGAAAAACAGTATGCGAAGGAATTTGAATATGGCTATCAACAAATTCTCTGCTATGGTATTTCTTTTTATAAAAAACAGTGCCTCGTTAAGAAGAGTAAAAAATAAAAATTTTTTTATCCACCCCATTTTTGGAAAACGTACCTCCGTATTACTAGATAGAAGGAAGAAAACAAATTCCCACATCAAATTTAAGGAGGTTACGCTTATGGCAAAGAAAACATTAAAGAACAAGGTTGTAAAAGGAATATCCGCACTCGCAATGACAGGTGTGCTCACCGCATCCTTAGGAGTATCCGCACTCGCCGCACCGGCAGGTAATATTCAGGGGAACGGAGCTGTGGGAGGTCAGGTAAATATGCAGATGGCTCCGGCAGACCAAAAGGGTGGAAACGGTCAGATGAATCAGCAGATGGCTCCGACAGATCAAAAGGGCGGAAACGGTCAGATGAATCAGCAGATGGCTCCGGGAGATCAAAAGGGCGGAAACGGACCGATGAATCGGCAGATGCCGCCGGCAGGGCAGAATGCAGGTGATGCACAGCAGAACAATCAGACCGGACAGAAGGATGAGAATGCCCCAAACAACGATCGGACAGCGCCGGCAGAGCAGAGTGACAACAGCGACGCACAGCAAAACGGGCAGACAGCACCGGAAGCACAGAATGGCAGCGACGCACAGCAAAACAGGCAGATGCCGCAGACCGGACAGAATGACAGGAATGCACCGAAAAGCAGCCAGAGTGCACAGGCAGACTCTGACAATGCAGACAGCCAGCAAAAGCAGCAGATGATGCCGCAGAATCCGACAGGTGAAGGCAATGCAGACCGTCAGGAAAAACCGCAGCTTTCAAACGGCACGGCAGCGCAGGGCGGACAGACACCACCGGAGATGCCAAACGGCACGGCAGGGCAGGATGGACAGAGACCGGAAGAGGCTCCGGTACTTCTTGAT
>JAFUZE010000252.1 GCA_017476765.1 Lachnospiraceae bacterium | reverse complement strand
CGTCTTAAACAGGAGGTATACAAGTTTGACCAGCCATATTTTTTCAGCTAACTGCTTTATCAGAAGGAGTCCTGCATCAGATGATAGGTCTCCGCCGTCAAAATTTATTTTCAGATAGGGGTTGCTTTCAAGTGCGGTGTCTTTTAAACTATTCATAGGGCTTCTCCTTATAGTATTTTTTTTAGATTCGACACCTAAATTATACCATATCAGAAGCCCTTTTTTCATCTAATAGATGAAAGCAACAGTATTAAAATGTCAAGGAACTATGCGGCTTTAAGCCGCCACCGATTCATTCGGTGAATAATACAGGCTTAATCTTTGCCTTCTTGCTGCCGCTGATTAGTCATACAAGTCTCCTACTGCGAAATCTCTCTCAAAATATAAGGATGTTCTTCCGAAAGTCCGGGAGTACTATCCTCCAGCGTCACGGCATAAATCTGTCCGTCCTCCGGCTCTGCAAACGCATCATCGCTTATACAGAAGGAAACGGTGCTTCCTTCGCTGACCGCCTGCTCCTGTGCAAGAATTACTTCTCCGTAATAAATAATCTCTTCCCCTGTATTTTCCCTTCCGGTTATCCTTAGAGTAAGATGATACAAGACTCCTTCCGCCGTGAGTACACTCGCACCATTCGTTTGCGCAGGGGTATCATCAGCCGCATCTTCCGCCCCTTTTGCAGCATCTGCCGTAGCGGCATCGGTCATAGCTTTCTCCGAATCAGACAAATTTCCGGAACTCTGTGCGGCTCCCTTCGATGTCTCGTTCCTGTTCGCTGCCACGCTGTCCTGCGCTTTCATCTCGGAACTGCTCTCCTGCGCAGCATCGGCATTTTCCTCCGCTCCCGTGACGGTATCGGAAGCTGCCTCATCTGCCAAAACATCTTCCGCCATCTCGTATGCCACATCATCTGACTCCATCGCATCCGCTCCCTCATCAGACTCCGCCACATATGCCGCATCGTCCCATGCCTCGTCCGGTACCATTGCCACATCCGAGGCATCCATCATGCTGTTATTCTTCCCTCTTCCACTGCCTATGCCAAAGGCTGCCGCTCCTCCGGCGAGGACTAGCAGGCTGATTCCGGCTGCAATCGCAGTCTTTTGCAGGCTCCTATTCCTGACTGCTTTGTCCCTGCTGCGCTCAATCGACGGAATCTCCGCAGGAACCGCTGTCTTTTCCGGCAAATTCGCCTCGATGCGATCCCATAAGTCCGGTGCTTCGTCCGTCATCAGCTGTCTGTATTCTTCTTCAAAGCTTTTACTCATAACCGCACCCCCTTAACTTCTTCATGGCATTCCGGTACCTCCAGGTAACCGTCCCCATCGGCTGTTTCAATACTTTCGCAATCTCCTTGAAAGAAAGCTCTCCCATGACCTTAAGGCGGACAACCTCCCGTTCTTTTTCGGTCAGCATCCGCAAGGCTTCGTCTACTGAAATATCCGCAACGACCTTTGACTCGACTGCACTCCCTGCACCTGCCAGCTTTGAAGGATTTCCTTCACTCCCTTTACGGCTTCCTGTATCGGGGGCATCGCCGGATACCACATTTCCCTCATCAATCATCTCAGAGAGCACCTCACGCTTGCTTTTTCTCATCGAATCGATTGCAAGATTCTTGGCAATTCTTGCGAGCCATGCCCGATGACCGTTTCCTGCCTTATAAGTATCTGAGATTTCCCACAGCCGGATAAAAAAATCACTCGTCACATCCTCCGCCTGCTCCCTTCTGTTTACGACTCCAAGCACGATCGCATAGATGTATGGGAGATACGCCTCATACACGTCCCGCAGCGCCGACTTGTCGCCCGCTCTCATGCGCTGCATGCATAAATCAAATTCTTTATCTGTCACGGCAGTCCTTTCCATCGTATTCATCACAGATTATGGCAGAGCCTTGCATACGCATAGCTTGCGTACCGTACAGCTTTCCCGCAAAAATCCTGTTCAAAAGTACCCGCTATAAGGAATACGATTTTCCTTTCCTGATTTTATGGTTTATCATCCATCAAATTTTATCTTTTTCCTGAATTCCTTCATAAGTATACAAAAAAACTCCGAAAAATACTATTCTGATTTTCGGAGTTTCTGTTTTACAAAATGTTTCACAATGACCTGCCAAAATAAATCGGGCAATCATTCCTTCCTGTCCGGACCTTACAGCGCCTTAATCCGATCGATTGCCTCCACCGTATTTTCATACGAACCAAACGCAGTCAGTCTGAAATAAGTCTCCCCGCTTGGTCCGAAGCCGGAACCCGGCGTTCCGACAACATGGGCTCTTCTTAACAAATCGTCAAAGAATTCCCAGCTTGTCATGCCGCCTGGTGCCTTCAGCCAGATATAAGGGGCATTGACACCGCCGGATACCTCATAACCGGCATCCTTCAAGCCGTTTTTGATATAGGCAGCATTTCGCATATAATAAGCGACCTGTTCCTTCAGCTGTGCTTTGCCCGCCTCGCTGTAGACCGCTTCTCCCGCTCTCTGCACGATATACGGCGCACCGTTGTACTTCGTGCCGTGGCGTCTCGCCCAGAGACTGTGCAGTGACACGCTTCCCGCCTTTAACTCCTTTGGAATCACGGTAAATCCAAGACGCACACCGGTAAATCCGGCATTCTTGGAGAAGGAGCGCAGCTCAATCGCACACGTTCTTGCGCCTTCACACTCATAAACGGAATGCGGCACATCCGCCTCACTGATATAAGCCTCGTAAGCCGCATCATATATAATAACGCAGCCGTTTTTGTTCGCATAATCCACCCATTCCTGCAGCTGGCTCTTTGTGATCGTAGAGCCGGTCGGATTGTTCGGAAAGCACAGATAGATCAGATCCGGTGTTTCCTTCGGAAGCGACGGAGCAAAATTTGTCTCCTTCGTGCATGGCATATAGATGACATCGCTCCAGGTCTCACGCTCCGGATCATAAGTACCGGTTCTCCCGGCCATGACGTTCGTGTCAACATAGACCGGATATACCGGGTCACAGACTGCAATTTTATTGTCCTTGCTGAAGATTTCCTGAATGTTGCCGGAATCGCACTTCGCACCATCGGAAATAAAAATCTCATCTGCCGCAATCTCACACCCTCTTGCCTTGTAATCATTTTCGGCGATTGCGTTTCTCAAAAACTCATAGCCCAGATCCGGAGCATAGCCGCGAAATGTCTCCGCTGCTCCCATCTCATCCACTGCCTTATGTAATGCATCGATAATCGCAGTGGCTAACTGCTGTGTCACATCGCCGATTCCCAGACGGATAATCTTAGCCTCCGGATTCTCCTCACTAAATGCCGCTACCTTTTTCGCAATCGTTGAGAACAGATAGCTGCCCGGTAATTTTAAATACTCTTCATTGATCTTAAACATTGTGCACACTCCCTCGTATCCTATAACTGTATGTCATCCGCCTGCATCGTGTTTGTTATCGCAGCTCTGACCCCAATGCAGGCTTTAATTTTGCCGGAGAATTCTCCTCTGACAGCTGCCTATCCGCAGTCACTGACGGTTCTGTCACTTCCACGGAAACTCGCCTTCAAAGACGGTCGCCGCAGGACCTGTCATGAACACATGATCTGTTTTCTCGTCCCACTCAATGTCAATCTCACCGCCCAATACCTTGACAGTCACTTTCCGGTCCGTCCGCCCGTTCAGCACACATGCCACGACTGTCGCACAGCATCCGGTGCCGCAGGCAAGCGTCTCGCCGGTGCCTCGCTCCCAGACTCGCATTTCCACATAGGACGAATCGATGACCTTGACAAACTCCGTGTTAATCCGCTTTGGAAAGCGTGGGTGATTCTCAAAGGATGGTCCGATCTTCTCAATCTGTAGATTCGCCACATCATCCATAAAAACAATTGCATGCGGATTTCCCATTGACACGCACGTCATTTTATATTCCTTTCCATCCACCTCTATGCGCTCATGGATAACCTGCTCGCTCTGGGAAACGACCGGTATCTGATCCGCATCCAGAATCGGCTGTCCCATATCGACTCTTACCTTTGTCACCTTTCCGTTTTCCACCGTCAAATCGAGATATTTAATCTTGTGAAAGCTGGCGATCGATATCTTGGTCTGATCGGTCAATCCGTAATCATACACATATTTTGCGACACAGCGGATTCCGTTTCCGCACATCTCTGCCCTCGTTCCGTCGGCGTTGTACATCTCCATCTCAAAGTCCGCCTCGTCGGATGGATTGATAAAAATCGCCCCGTCGGAACCGACACCGAAATGACGGTCACTGACGCATCTTGCAAACTCTGCTTTGTCCTCGATCTTTTCCTGAAAACCATTGATGTAGACATAGTCATTGCCACACCCATGCATTTTTGTAAATTTCATATTCTTTCCTTTCCGGCACAGCCCTGCAAGCCGATTTTCAGTTCTCGGTTTCCGGCTCTGTCTGCGCCACCTCGATTCCGTTTCCTCTTCTCCCATGCAGCATTGCCGCACTCCCCGGCGTTCCCTCCTGCTGCGATACCGCATAAACAAATATTTCGTTACCATTCACGGTCTAACCGTCCGCGAATGGTAACGCATATCGCCTGCGGCGATGGGCAATATGCCGCCAATTGTACTGTATTGGGGCTTCACTGCGCAGTAAATGCGCAGTGAGCCGTGAATAGTAACAATATTTCCACGATCCGATTCAGATCAACTGCCCATCATCGACAGTATCATCTGCGCAGTCTCTACCATATTCGTGCTGCTGTCCATACTGCATTTCTGGATATATCGGTGTGCTTCCTCCTCCGTCATATTGTTCCTGCTCATCAGCAGGCGCTTTGCCTCATTGATCAGAGCCTTTTCCTCCGGATTGCGCTCCTTAGGCTGCGAACGCCGCTTCTTTCGCTTATACGCCATCGATGTCGCCATCATATCAACCGTACTTAACAGATCCTGCACCTTAAACGGCATACCCAGACACATAATATTGCTGCCCATGCACTCCATGAGCACGTTTTGTGAGGCAAGAAGAAGCATCTCAAAGCCTATGGGCAGATCACTGCCGAGCTCGGAATACAGCATATCCTTCAGCCGGTATCCGCTGATGAGGATACCCTCGGTCAGATTGTCAATCTGGCTCAGCGCCTGTGCCCCCGAAGTACAGACCGCAGTCACCCGAAAGCCATGTCTGACCAATATGTTTTTGATGCTCTTCGCATCCTCGAGCTTAGGAAGAACGATTATAATATTAGTCACACCTGCACCTCCTGACGATTCGTTCCGCTCCTTATCCTCTCCTTAGTTGCTGACTTTCTGGCGCTAAAACCGGTACAGATAATTGCCAAGCTCCCAGTCGCTTACCTGCTCATTATATTTCTTCCATTCGTTTTTCTTTGCCTCAATATATCTCGGGGCAACCAGCTCACCTAATACATCCTTCATCAGTTCATCCTTTTCCAGCTCCGAGACTGCCTCGATCAGAGTGGTCGGAAGCTCCTCGATTCCCTGCTCCTGCCTCTGGGCTGCCGAGAGCTCTGAAATATTGCTGTCAAAGCTCTCCGGCGGCATGATCTGATTCCTGATTCCGTCAAGTCCTGCCCTTAAGCACGCCGCAAGCGCCAGATACGGATTCGCAGAAGGATCCGGAGAGCGAAGCTCCACTCTCGTGTTTTCCCCTCTTGATGCCGGAATACGGATCAGCGGTCTTCGGCTGGCTCCGGTCCAACTGATATAAACAGGTGCCTCATAGCCCGGAACCAGTCTCTTATACGAGTTGACAAGCGGATTCGTGATGGCGGTCATTCCCTTAATATGCTTCATGATGCCTCCGATAAAATAGTACGCCTCCCTGCTCAGTC
Source organism: Lachnospiraceae bacterium (assembly GCA_017476765.1). Lineage (GTDB taxonomy): Bacteria > Bacillota > Clostridia > Lachnospirales > Lachnospiraceae > JAFUZE01. The sequence continues at coordinate 39,626 of JAFUZE010000252.1, read as the reverse complement.
CCGCAGGATCCGTTTCATCGGCAAAAATATTCTTTCCGTCCTTCGTCAGCGACATATTGATATGCATGCCGGAACCGTTGATGCCGTATTTCGGCTTCGGCATAAAGGTCGCATGCAGCCCATGCCGCTTTGCGATCGTCTTGACCGTCAGCTTGAAGGTCATAATGTTGTCAGCGGTCGCAAGTGCTTCATCATATTTAAAGTCGATTTCATGCTGCGCCGGTGCCACCTCATGGTGCGAGGATTCGATCTCAAAGCCCATTTCCTCGAGCGTCAGAACCATATCTCTTCTCGCATTCTCGCCTAAATCGATCGGACTTAAATCAAAATAAGTAGCCTGCTCATGGGTCAGCGTCGTCGGCTGTCCGTTTTCATCCGTATGAAACAAAAAGAACTCGCATTCCGGACCTACCTCGAACGTATATCCCATTTCCTCCGCCTCTGCAAGCGCCCGCTTTAGAATATAGCGCGAATCTCCCTCAAAAGGCTTTCCGTCCGGACGATACACATCACAGATCAGGCGTGCGACCTTTCCCTGCTGCGGACGCCACGGAAAAATCTCCAGTGTATTATAGTCCGGATATAAATACATATCCGACTCCTCAATATGCACATATCCTTCGATGGAAGAACCATCAAACATGCATTTGTTATCCAGCGCCTTCTCCAACTGGCTCGATGTGATCGCTACATTTTTCAAATTGCCGAAAATGTCCGTAAACTGAAGCCGGATAAATTCCACATCCTGCTCCTCGACCAGCTTGATAATATCTTCTTTGGTGTAATTTTTCATTGACACCTCTTCCTTTCCTTTTCTTAGTTTATACACATAGGAAGGCGCTCTTACCCCTTGGTAAGAACGCCTTTGTTCCTATTCATCATAACAGCAGGCGATACGATTTGTCAACTTGAACTTCAAGGTCTAATTTGGGACTCCCCGGCATATTTTTATATCAAGAAAGAAATCCTTGTCAGAGGAGCATCCAATGCGTTCTAAAACAAAAATCGTCGTACTTCATATGAAAGAATTACTTTATACAGGGCTTTTTCTCCTTTTGGGAATCCTGTTTGTCATACTGCTTATCATTATGTTCCGCCCGGAGAAGGAAGCCTCCCGGGACAGCGCCAGCGCACTCTACACACCGGGAATCTATACGACCTCGATGATCTTAAACGGGTGCAGCGTCGATCTGGAGGTCGCTGTGGACGAATCAAACGTCACATCCATACGCTTTGTCAATCTGGAGGATACCGTCACGACAATGTATCCGCTGATGCAGCCTGCTCTTGACGACATTGCGTCGCAGATTTATCAAAATCAGAATTTATCTGCCGTAAAATATTCCGATGACAACCGGTATACCGCTACCGTTCTCCTGGAGGCGATTTCCGCTGCGCTGGAAAAGGCTTCGCTAGATCAAATATCCAATTCCTCCAACTGAAGAAGCCACAGATTTGCGGATGCATCCGACGGCATACGCAAATCTCCTCTCGGAGATACCGCCACGCTGCCGACCTTTGGTCCGTCCGGCAGGCAGGAGCGTTTAAAGTGCTGCGCAAAAAAGCGCTTGTAAAAGGTTTTTAACCATTTGAGAATCTCCTCCTGCCCATATTTCTCTTCGAAGGTCGGAATCGCCAGCCGATATATTTTTGCCGGTGAAAATCCATATCTGAGCATATAATACAGGAAGAAATCATGCAGCTCGTAGGGTCCTACCAAATCTTCCGTCTTTTGTGAGATCACACCGCCTTCCGGAGGCAGAAGCTCCGGGCTGACAGGTGTGTCAAGTACATCCTCCAGCACCGCTGAGAGTTCCTTCTCCTCACAAGTATCCGCATAATATTTGACCAGATGCCTTACGAGCGTCTTCGGCACGGATGCATTCACCCCGTACATCGACATATGATCTCCGTTGTAGGTTGCCCAGCCGAGCGCCAGCTCCGACATATCTCCGGTTCCGATGACAAGACCGTTTTTCTGATTGGCAATATCCATCAAAACCTGCGTGCGCTCCCTTGCCTGACCGTTTTCATAGGTCACGTCGTGTTCGGAAAGCTCCTGCCCGATATCCTCAAAATGCTGTGTCACCGATTTCTTAATGTCAATTTCCTCAAGTGTGCAGCCAAATGTTTTAGCCAGCTTGCAGGCATTGTCATAGGTTCGGTCCGTCGTTCCGAAGCAAGGCATGGTGACCGCCAAAATATCTTCATGAGGCTTGCCGAGCAGGTCGAATGCCCGCACCGTCACAAGCAGCGCCAGCGTGGAATCCAGACCGCCCGATATTCCGAGCACGGCACTTTTCGCCTGCGCATGCTCCAGGCGCTTCTTGAGCCCGTAGGACTGAATATTCAGGATTTCCTCGCACCGGCTCTCCCTGAGCTGCAGATCGCCCGGCACGAACGGAGTCCTCGCAAATGTTCGTCCGAGCGGGGTCTCCTCCAAAATAAGCTGGAACGGAACAATCATATAAGACTCACCGTCCGCTGCCTGATCGCCCGTATAACCGAAGGTGTTCATGCGCCTTCTCTCCATCTGCAGCTTCTCGATATCCAGATCGGCGTAAGTAATACCGGTACCAAACCGCTCCGACTGTGCAAGCATCAGCCCATTTTCCCCGATCAGCTGATGTCCGCCGTACACTACGTCCTGTGTGGACTCTCCCTCGCCCGCACTTGCATAAATATACCCGGCAACCAGCCTTGCACTCGTTGCTTTGACGAGCATCTCGCGATACGAAGCTTTCCCGACGATTTCATCCGATGCGGACAGATTGACGATCACATTTGCCCCGGCGAGCGCATGATTCGTCGAAGGAGGATTCGGTACCCATGCATCCTCACAGATTTCTGCGCCGATGAGCATATCCGGCATCGCATCCGTCTCAAATAAAACCTCCGTCCCGAACGGAATCTCCTCATCAAACAATGTGACCGGAATCGGCTCTTTGGGACCCTTTGCAAAATACCTCGCCTCATAAAACTCCGCATAATTTGCAATCTGCGTCTTCGGAATCAGTGCCAGCACCTGACCGTCGTTCAGCGCTGCCGCCACGTTGTACAGACAATTTTTATACTGGAACGGAATACCTACAAAAATAAGCGCATCCAGACCATCCGTATAATCCGCCAGCTCGTATAAGCCATCGAGTGCACCGGACAGGAGTGTGTTTTGCATAAACAGATCCTGACAACTGTATCCGGTGATGCAAAGCTCCGGAAATACAACAATTTTTGCTCCGTTTTCTGTCGCCTCATCAATCTGCGCCTTGATTTTCTCTACATTCTGTTTCACATCGGCAACGACAATTTTCGGTGTTGCCGCTGCCACCTTAACAAATCCCTGTCTCATAGCAATCCTCCGCTTCTGTTATGATATTCTCCTTACCTTCGCCCCGCTGTCCCCAGTGCAGCGTTTCACAAATCACTACACGAGTGTAGCGGAAGCTTCTACAGCTTTTTCAGCATTTCCTTCAAGTCCTCCACCGTATACCGATAATGCTTTGCACAGAAATGGCAGTTCACCTCGATATCCTGTCCCTCATCGATCATTTCCTGAAGGTCTTTTCTTCCGATGCTGATGATCGCCTTCTCCACACGCTGCTTGCTGCAATTACAAGCAAACTGCGTCGGAACCTTATCCAGAATCTCCAAATCAAGATTTCCTAAAAGCAGCTCCAAAATCCCCTCCGGGCTCTTTCCCTCGTCCAAAAGGGAGGTCACACTGCTGATTCCCGAGAGATTCTCCTCCAGCTGACGGATGACCTCCTCCTCGGCAAACGGCATGAGCTGAAGGATAAAGCCGCCCGCCTGCCTGACCGTATTGTCCTTTTCCATTAAAACGCCCAGACCCACACTGGACGGAATCTGTTCCGAGGTTGCAAAATAATAGGTCAAATCATCCCCGATCTCACCGGTCTGTAATACAGTTTGTCCCACATATGGTTCTTTTAACCCCATATCTTTTATGACACTCATGACACCCATGCCGACTGCGCCGCCTACGTCCAGCTTATGCTTGTCATTCGCCGGAATCAGCACATTCGGCTCAATCACATAGCCCTTGACATTGGCGTGCGAATCGGCAGTGACAGTGATTCCCTTCAAAGGGCCGCTGCCTTTTATCTGAATCGTCAGAATGTCCTTCTCTCCTTTTAACATGCTGCCCATCATGCTGCCTGCTGTCAGCAGCCTGCCGAGTGCCGCCGTTGCAACAGGGCTCGTATTGTGTGCCCTTCTCGCCGTCTCGACGATTTCTCTGGTTGTGCATGCAAAGGCACGTATCTGTGCGTTCTTTGCCGTCGCTCTCACGATATAATCTGTCATCTTTTCTATGACACATCTGTCATGCAGACGTATCTCTCTCCTTTCCCGATACCAAACATCCATTTTATGCAGACGCCTGCATAGCTCCTCAAGCCGTAACCGCTTTTGTGCATTCTCTGGCTATGACACAGATTCGCCCGCTCGTCTCCGTAGGCTCTCCCTCCGTCTCGCCATCGAGCGCCCTGACAAATTCCAAGCCTGCCCTTTCGAGCAGCTGTCTGATTTCATCAAGCGTATACCCCCTCTGAAAGTGGGTCTCCTCGAATTTGCGGAACAGATTCTCCTCCTGTCTGACAAAAATCGTCAGGTCATATTCGTTGATACGGCTTTCCTCATCGTAATAGTTATCCCAGATAAAGCTGCACTCCTCACGATTTTCCGCAATGACCGTATCCCCGATGATCTCCCGGTATTTGTAATCCGTATTAAAATCAAAGACAAATAACCCCGACGGGTCCAGATAGTTGTTTACAAGCGAAAACACCTGCAAAAGCTCCTCTTCATCCGTCACATAATTCACGGAATCGCACACGCTGACTACGGCCGCCACCGTCCCATACAGCTCAAACGCTCTCATATCCTGCAATAGATAGAGAATCGTGCTCTCCTCCGGCTCCTTCTCCATTGCGATTCTTAACATCTGCGGGGAGCGGTCAACACCGATCATGTCGTAGCCTTGTGCTGAGAGCAGTCTCGTGAGCGTACCGGTTCCACAGCCCAGATCGAGCACGATTCCGTCCACAATCCCATCCCTTTTCAGCTGGCGGCACAAAAAATCCGCCCACTGCTCATAGGGTGTCTCATCCATGAAAATATCATATACCTCTGCAAAATCCGAATATGCTTCCATATTAACCAAGTATCACTCCCAACAGTCCATATGACACGAATGACATAATGATCGTCGCAATCGCAATTCCAAGCAGCTCCGCTAAAACTGCTTTCTTAAAGTCAATCTCTAAAAGAGCCGCAATCAGCGAACCGGTCCATGCACCCGTTCCCGGAAGCGGAATCCCGACAAACAGAACCAGTCCCCAGAACTCATACTGCTCGATTTTATCGCTCTTCCCCATCGCACGATCCTCAATCTTGTAAATCAGCTTACTGATTCCCGGCACCTTTTTGAGCCATTTGAAAATCTGCCGGATAAACAGAAGGATGAACGGAATCGGAATAATATTCCCGATGATACATAGCGGAATCGCTTTCAGAATGCTGATCTGCAAAAGCTTTGCGACAATCAGCCCTCCTCTGAGCTCCAGAAGAGGAATCATCGAAATGAAAAATACCACGAACTCCCCCGAAACATATTTTCCAAGCGTCTCCGCAAACCACATTGCCAAACTTTCCATGCTGCTTTCTGTATGGACAAGCCATACGCTCCTTTCCTGTTACAATCTGTTTTGATGCATGCGAAACCTTGCAAAGCTTCGCAATTGCCTATGCTATCTGTTTATGTCTCCGATAGCAACAACCGGTTCGGTTGTAAGCCATCCTGTCACAAATTTATGATTCCAGTGCAAAAAGCCATTCTCCACGCCCCGCTTTCACATAAGTGGAGAGATGGGTTTCCTGCACGCCCCGATATGAGCATGAAGTGGGGCGAAGCACCACAAGAATGCGAATACAAGACAACAGGGTCTCCCTGTTGTATCCGGGGAGGATTGTGGGAGCACGAAGTGCGGAACAATCCGTGGGAATCATTTTGCACTGAAATTCTTTATTATTTACTGCAAAATCTCCTGCAGCGCACGAAATACTGCTTCCATCTCCTCATCCGTTCCGATGCTGATCCGCAGATAATTGCAAATACGTTCTGCATCAAAATACCGGACATAGATGTTCCTCGTTTTCAGCTGCTCAAAAAGATCGGATGCCTTTTTCTCCCTGTGCGTGGCAAAAATGAAATTGCTGTAGGAATCCGGAAACGTAAAGCCCAATTCCCTAAGCCGGAGCTTCGCCGCCTCTCTCGTGCGGATTACCTTTGCGACCGACTCCTTAAAATAAGCATCCTCCTCGATGCTCTTTACACCCGCCGCAAGCGCCGTCTGATTCATCGTATAGGAATTGAACGAAAATTTTACGTCATTCAGATAACGAATCAGCTTTTCATTGCCGATGGCAAATCCGATACGCATCCCCGCCATCGCCCTTGATTTGGAAAAGGTCTGCACAACCAATACATTCTCGTACTTCTCGATGAGAGGCAGGCAGCTCTCTCCTCCGAAATCTATGTACGCCTCATCGATGATGACGATGCTGTCAGGATTGGCTTTCACAATTTCCTCAAACGTGTCAACACCTTCCAAAATACCGGTCGGAGCATTCGGGTTTGGAATGACGATTCCCCCGTTCTCCTTCTTATAATCCTCCTTCACAATGCGGAAATTCTCATCCAGCTTCGGCCGCTCAAACGGAATCCTGTATAAATTTGCCCAGACATCATAAAAGGAATAGGTAATATCCGGAAACAGAATCGGTCTGCCGCTGTTAAAAAAGGTCAGAAATGCCATCGACAGCACATCGTCCGAACCGACCCCTACAAAGACCTGTTCCTTTTTTACATGATAATAATCCGCCAACGCCCCGGTCAGCTCCTTCGCCTCCGGATCCGGATACAGGCGCAGCTTATCCATATCCATCTGCCGTATCGCCTCCGCAACGGACGGTGCCGGAGGATATGGGCATTCATTCGTATTGAGCTTGATCATCCCGGGCTGATTCGGCTGCTCACCCGGAACATAAGGCTCTACCGTTCTGACACATGCATCATAATTCATGATTCTTCCTCTTTTCTTCTATTTTACTCTGTTCTTCCATTTTGGTCTGTTCTTCTATTTTACTCTGTTCTTCTATTTTGGTCTTTTCTTCTATATTTAATCAGTTCTTCTATTTTACTCTTTCTCTCCGGTTACAATCGCTTCTCCTACTACTTTGCTCTTTCTCGCCTATTTTCATCACTTCTCCTATTTTACGCTTTTTCTTCTATTCTTACTCCGCTGTCAGCCGGTATATCCCTCTTTACGGGCTCTCGAGCTGCACTTTCTCCCGGATGATGCACAAATACTCTGTATCAATGCGGTTTTCCACATCATAATGGGAAGCAAGCCAGACTCCGAATGGGTTCTTCGAAAAAAACTTCTCCTGATTCTCCACTGTCGTCTTCGATAAGAAAATGATCGTCGGCATTTTATCCGGATTCTGCTCAAAATATGCAATCCACTGCTCGTTAAAAGCAGGTGTCGATATCGTAGTCGGCAGCACTATCCTGCCGTCTGTATACAAATTGCTGAGCGCCTGCGTGCCCAGATAAAGCACCTGATCCGCCTCTCCCGTGTACCTTCTTATCATCTCATACGTCTCGGTCATCTCCCGATGCTCCGAAGGATACACATAAATTCCCTTTGCCGGACCTTCTGCGATCTGCTTTCTCTCCATCAGAATGTTTGACGGCGGATATTCCGTCACACGTACATAATAACCCTTGCACATCATAATACTAATCAAAAAGAAAAGCAACGTCAGCTTCTCGATAAAAAACAGCGGTTTCTTCGGGGAATCCGGTATTTTACTTTGAATTTCCGACATGTTTGTCATAACAAGCCAGAGTGCTGCCATGACACCGACAACCAGATAAGAACTGCTAGAGGTCGGTCCTACATTCGAAGCCAGCAAAATGCCGGCAAATGTAACGAGCGAGGAGACAAGGCATATCTCCCGAATCCATTTTTTCTTTTCTGCCTCACTGCCCTTTCCCGCCAGTAAAAAGCCAAACGCAAACAGAATCAGATACCGGATCTGCAAGCGGAACGGTCCCCACGCAATCCCTATCACATTTGCTCCTGCGACAAGAGCCGATGTCAAAAAGGTATAGACACAGACAAGCAGAAGCGGGAATGATTTTTTTTCTGCGTCTGCACTTTGCCTTTCGCCCCGGCTTCCTTGTTTTGCTCCATACGCTTTCAGCACAAGCTGCAAAAGAGCTGCAATCACCGCTGCCGGAACAAGCGTGATCACTGTCTGCAACAGGACATCCCTGCCGTGTCCGACCCACAGACTCCACTTCGCCGTGCCGCTGAATTGGTGCGAACCATCCGAAAAGACGTTGGAAAGGTTCTGCAACAGCTCCGGCACCTTCATATAGGAAAGTAAATACCCGAGAAAGACAATGGCAGGAATCCCGCAGCCGGCAGTCAGACAAAGCGCCGCCTTCCAGCGTTTTCCTTTTCCCCACTCCTTTCTTAGCAAAATGAGAAGCAAAAAGAGCGGATAGAGCAAAACCATCGTCGGATATCCCAGAACGAGAAATGCCAGGCTCACTCCGCAGACAAGCATGGCAAAAAGAAAGCTTCTGTCAGAAACCTTCTCCTCCTGCCGATTCACATGATACTGCGCACACATCAGGCACAGAATGCAAATCGTATAAAACCATGTAAACTGCATCGAAAAGTCTGCCGTCATCATCCATTTCGGCAGAAAATTAAAATAGACCGCTGCCAGAAAGCCCGCCTGCTCCTTCTGAACAAACAGGCGCACGGTTCTGTAAACGCAGAGGCTGACAAATAAATGCACAACAGAGCAGACGATTCTCACATAGAGCACCAGACCGGTCGCGGCTTTCGCAGCCGCCAGAAACGGATACAGGATGAGCGCCGCAAAGATCGAGGAGGTCTGATGCACCTCCCACATTTGCGAAAACAGCCGATCACCCTGCAAAAGCCGGTACGGCAGGGCAAGCGCATACCCTTCGTCAATATCAAAGCCGACAAAAATCTTGCTGACTGCCGCCAGAAGAGAGCCTGCAATGACAAGAATCCATATGATTTTTTTTGCTACTGTTTGCTTTTCTTTTCGCATACATCGAATCCCTTTATTTTACGACTTCTGAGCGACGCTGTCATACTCTCCGTACTCACAGCCGAGATGCGTCACGCTGATATCATCGATCAGCGTACATGCCCTTCCTCTCTTCTCATAGAGCCGAATCCGTCCCCTGCCGTTTCCCCCGTTCCACAGCCGATTATGGCGTTTTGAGCCATCCGGCGCTTCGTAATTGACGAGCAGCATATCCTTTTTATCGCACCAGAATTTTGTCTTGATCATCGAATGATAATTGTCCTGATTCACATACCATATGATCTGATCCTTCGTTTCCTTACAATAGAACCGGGTTCTCGGCAGCATCCAGAACTTGGAGAAATTGTACTCAAACTCCCTTCCCTCGTACCAGAAGGCACTGAGCAGCTTTCGATCGAGCGGCACGAAGAACACCTTCGGTCTGCCGCCTCCGATGTCAAACACGCTGTTTTGCAGCTTTTTCCCGGTAAGCTTACTTGTCATGCAGCAGGAGGAAAGCCACACCCACGGACTCGTAAAACCGCACCCCCAGTTTTTATCTGCATAGCCGAAGGAACACTCCGGGGTGACCACATACTTTTCCCCGTTGAGCGTAACTGTGCCGCGGTACAGAGTTTTCATGCCCTCGGCATGCCAGTACATTTCAAACGCCTTGATTTCACGCAGGAGCCTGCTTGCACCGTATCCGACATGAAAAGCTACCTTCTTGGATAATTGCAGGTTCCAGCTCATACTCCCGGCATCACACATATATTCCGGGTGAATGCGGCACTCCTCCTCTGATCGCTCCACGCTGCCCCGGAGCACAAAATCGGAAGCAAAGCAATCTCCCGCCTTGACTGCATACGGAGCATGCCTGCGTATCTTCACATCCTTCCATGCAAAAAATCGGTGTAGCTGGACATGCTCTTCACCCCAACAGCCTGCCTTGACCATTACATAGGATGGTCTTTTTCCGCTTCTTTTATTTTCCGGCAGCTGTCCAAAGACAGGTTTTTCCTCCGCCAGATCCGGATTGCACATAAAATATTCGATAAAAAACGCCCGCTCCTCCCCGGTTCTCTCATTGACCGCAGTAAACGAATGCCACCACCAGTCATATCCCTTCCTGCCAAACGTTCCCGTCAGCATATATTCATTTCGTGTCAAATCGTGCCTGTTAAACATCTGCCGCTCCTCTCTCACGCTCGCCCCAGTATCCTCCCGATCAGCTCCGTCTGCGGACGCTGCGAAGCCGCATGAAAAATATCAATTCTGTCGGTATCTGCACTTCGATCCGAAAATGCCGGAAACAGAAAGCCAAACTCCGGTCGGCCCGGCTCATACTCACCGGCGAGCGGTGCCACTGCGCATATGATAAAATCGTACACCTCTTCCGAGCCCTCCATCCATTCCCGGTCCGTTCCCTTGACCGGCACATCGTAGGAGCCGTAAAAGACGAAAATCGCATAATCGGAATCCGCATGATATTTCTCGGCAATGAGCTCATACAAAAGGCTCATCAGTCCGTCATCCTTAAGCCCCTGCTCCCTGACAGACATAAGAATCGGCCACATACTGTTTTTGCGTTCCGCCCCGGAAGCAAATTCATATTCCTTCAGTTCCTCGTTTGTCTTAGCAAACGGAATCGTCTTGGCAAGCTCCAGATTTTTCTTCTGCTCGCCGGCAGGAAGCTTCAGAAAATGCGTGTTAAATGTGCCATCCTCAAACCCGTCCCTGTCCATGTATGCACCTGCAATGCGCGAAAAGCAAGTACGCGCCGGAGTCATTCTCCTCGTCAGCTCCAGCATATCCTCTCTGTTGATCATTTCCTTACAGTCCTTCCGTCCTGCGCCGTCATAAGGCACATCCGTCTACTATCATACCATTTTCTTCCTCTTTTTCCAAGACTGAACTGCAACTTAGGAAAGAAGCGACCGAATGCTTCCGGCCGCCCTTCCTTAAAATTTCAATTTCTCGTTGATCTTCGCAATCTGCTTTTCCGCTTTCCCGATCACCTTTCGGTCGTCCGCTTCCAACGCCAATTCCAGAACTTCCTCCCAGTCCTCCAATTCGTCAAGCAAGATACCTTTGTATTGTTCATTCGTCATTCCCATCTCTTCGCTCATGGCCACACCCCCTTATATGGGCATTGTAGCCCTCTCCCTTCTTCCCGTCAAGCCGTTAGACCAGCAATCTAATTTATGCCCTGCAGACCAGCAATCTGATTTATGCCCTGCAGACCAGCAATCTGATTTACGCCTTTCCTTTTAACAGCCTCATATATGCCTTTTTCTTCTTAGCCGGCACGGTAAATTTCAGGCTTCTGTTACATTTTTTAAAAGCTCCGCTTCCGATTTTGACGAGCCTTGTGCTCCTGATCCGGACACTTTTTAAGCTGCTGCACTGATAAAATGCCTGCTTTTCAATCAGCTCCACGCTCTCCGAGACCGTTATTTTTTTCAGCTTCCTGCAGTTATAAAACGCTTTCGAGCCAATGCTCCTGACATATTTGCCGATCGTGAAGCTTTTCAGCTTCTTACAGTTGTAAAACGCTTTTGCTTCAATTCTTGTCAGCGTCTTTGGTGTCCTGACGGTTTCCAGTGCGGTGCATCCGTAAAATGCCCTCGTTCCGATGACCGATACACCCGTTCCGAGCTTTACGCTCCTAAGCTTCGTACAGCCTTCAAACGCGCTTTTTCCGATTGCAGTAATGCCATTTCCGATCGTCACGGTTTTTATCTTCTTATTGTTTTGAAACGCATACGGAGCAATCTCCGTCACCTTATATTTGGTGTTGTTGATCGACAGCGTGCCCGCTATTTTTACATTCCCCTTCCCGGAGGCAGCGGCAGACATCGAACGGATGGTAAGCGTCCCGTCCGGATTGACATAAATTTCATACTTGTTGCCGGATGCATCCACAATATATCTGGTATCTCCCGCCTTAAAATGATTCAGATCCTCCTCTGCGCGGTTGCCCTCATTCAAACTTGCGCTGCTGCGGCTGTTCCTATCGTCAGCACCGCTTGTATCGTTTGTATTGTCCGTACTGCCCGCATGATTGGTATTGTTTGCATTGCTTGCGCCGCTTGTATTGTCCGTGTTAATTGTACCGTTCGCATGATCGATATTCGTCGTATGATTCGCAGTTCCGCTGTCCTCTGCACTTCCCTGCCACTTGTAGTAATAACTGACGACCGTGCTGCCGTCTCCGGCAACAGTTACCGTCGTCATAGACGGAGCGGCATAGTTCTCATAGACCTTCGTCGCCGGAGTCACGCTCGCACCCGTTGTTGCGGTCAGGCGTTCCGTCTCCCGCAGCACATATTGACCGGAACCCTGCGTGGTTTCCAAAAGATGTCTTACCTCATACGGGGTTTCCGTGCAGGCTTCCCAGACAGCTGACAGCGCCACCGTCCCGCCGTTTTTTGTTGTCAGATCGGACACGCTCTGACCGTCCTGATACGTTCCGCCGTTACCCGCCCATCCCCTAAACTGATAGCCTGCTCTGGCAATTTCCAGCTCCTCTGCCTTTTTTAAAGGTGCACTTACCCCATATGTCATGCTCTGTGAGCCTCTCTTTCTTCCTGTCATACCATCGTAATACTCAATCGTGTACTTATTTGCCTCCCATGTGGCATACAAAGTAGTCCCTGCTGCCGGAGTGAAGGCTGTCCCTTCGCCCATTCCGCTTGACGCCCTGCTGTCCGCATTCCAGCCCTTGAAGGTATAACCCGCTCTTTGCGCAGAGGGAAGAACGACCCCTGCCGGATTCCAGATTGCATAAAACGTTCCAATAGCACCCTGCGTATTTTTTACATTGGAATAAGCCTGACTTGCCGCATGTGTAACGGAAGCAGCGTTTTCCAAGCCCCATCCCTTGAACACGTACGATGCGGTATCACCTGCCTTATCGGACGTTCCTCCGTTGCCGTTATAGGTCACGGGAAACTGCTTTGCATAACCGTTTTGCTGTGTATAATAGCTCTGCCCGTATGTACAGCTTTGCTGCGCCACACTTCCGCTCGTTGCACCGTTTCCGTTATACTGGACGGTATAAGTGACCGGGTAGAAGGTAAATGTGTAGCACACAGCCTTTCCCTCCCCTTCAGAAGAGCCTCCAACCGTCGTATTATTGATGATATTTGTGTAAGAAACCAGACTTTCCCAGACTGCTTCCGCACTGTTTGTATCTCCCGTAAATTCCTTTTTGCTTGTCTTAAAGTTATTATTGTCGTAATAGTAGACCACAGCCTTTCCGGCTTTATAGTTTTCCCTTTGAAATGCAGCCGTGTAGCCGGCGGGCTTTGTGAAGCCGAATCCGGAAAGCAGGTTGTAATAATTCCCGCTGCCGTCCAGTTCATTGTCCAGTTTTTTCGTGTTATAGCCGGAAACCGCATTATAATTTCCCGCTTTTGCCGAAAAACCGGCAAAATTGCCGTTTGTCTCCTCCACCGCCGTAATGTTGACAGTCACTGTCTGCTGCTCCTTTGTCGTCTTTTCCGTATCCAGACCGGATATTTTCATCCTGTAACGGGACACCTTGTCCGCCCCACCTGTTTTCATCACAAACCTGTAATCAAAATATCCGCTGGCATGCAGAAACTTCTGCGCCTTTACAAGACCCGTTGCCTGTGACATGCAATACTCGTAATAGGTGTTCTCCTCGGTCTTTTCCTCGGTCCATTCCCCATTTTCCCCGATGCCATAGGTGACAAACGAGGTCTGTTTCGGCAGCACCGTATCACGGGTCAGCAGCTCACTTAGCTCCTCCTCCGGCATGGCACGAAGCCAATAACCGATTTCCTCGTAATCGGTAATACCCAGCATATGATTGATCTCCTCATCGGATGCCTGCCTCCAGTCAAAGGCAAAAAGGTCCGTCTGTTCCGCTGCATATGCCGAATGCGGACTTTCGACCGCCATAAACAGCATCAGCAAAAATAAGCCTACCATTTTCTTCCATAACATTTTCATCTTTTCTTTTCCTCCCTTAACACGGCATATCAAAAACCATAGAAGAACAGTCGTACTGTAGATGACAAAAAGACCTGCAATCCACAGACGGTATTCTCCCTCTGCTCTTGATATCTGCATTGATTTTGTGTTGCTCTGTGTATGTGAGCTTTCTGTTTTTTCTGCTATTTCCGTTACACCTGCCGTCTCCGCTTCATCCACCGTTTCTCTCTTTTGCGATGCAGCGAACGCATCTGCTTTCTCCATTGCAGGCGTGCTTTCCCCATTCTTTGTTTCACTGGATTGTTTTCTTGAATACTTCTGATGATTGTTTTGATTTTGATTATTTTGATTTTGATTATTTTGATTGTACTGATTTTGATTGTTCTGATGATTGGATTGTGATTTGTCGCTATATGAAGGATTGTTTTGTGATACCTGACCCGATTGCACCTGATGGGAAGCAATTCCCTCCGTAACAATGCGCCGAATCGAGGAATTCTGACTGACTGCCGGAGAACTATCTGCGGCATCCTGCTGCTCCGTGCCGGTTCCGCTGCCCGCTCCGTGCACTGCCGTACTGCCCCGATTCTGCTGCTGCCTTTCAGCATTCTGCGGATAACTCGTACCTGTCTGAGCTTCGGAGATCGTGTCTGAGGTCTGCTTTGAAGTCCTTCCACTCTCCGCCTTCCCGACCGTTTCCTGCTGTGATTGCGCCTGCGCTCCTGCCCCGACATCCTCCTTCTGCGGTTGTCTCTGCGCTGCTCCCCCCGAATCATCCTGCTTCGGCTGCGCCTGCGCTCCTGCCCCGTCAGTCTCCTGCCGTGATTGCTCCTGCGGATTTTCTTCCACTTCCTCTCTGCCTATGACGACCGCCTCCGGCTCCGCTTCGATGTATCCCGCATAAGCCTTCCATCCTCCGCCGAATGGTCGCAGCAAGGCGGACAGCAAGCCGATCAGCAGACAGGAAATACTCAACAGGCGAAAAAGATACCTTTGCCTTTCTTTTTGCTTCATTTACTGTTCCATGCACCTCCTTCTGAATAATACCGGCACAGAAATTTGCGAACTCCCCTTCCTGCATCAGAATTTGTAGAAAATAACGAAAAAGAGAGCGACGTCAGAAATCAGTCCTTGCCATTACCGGTGAGCAGAAGTGTAGCACAGATTTGCACTCCTGTCGACAGCCGCAAACCCTCCAAATTTTTTTTGAATCAAAAAAACCTAGATAAAATCTAGGTTTTTTACACTTTTTTCAATTTGAAATATAACAGCCTCTCTTCCTATGGAATGAGAATTTCCAGGTATCCCATCATCTTGGACAAATCATATTCCGTCAGAATGCCCAGAGACGAATCGTAATAGACCCCGTCATAGTGAATCAGATAGTGGCTGTAGCGTCCCATTTTCTCCATCATAATACAGCACTTCGGAAGCACCGTCTCCCTTCCGACCGTGTAGATAATCTGCTCCGCATGACCGATGCCGAAATAGTCAAGCGCCTCGATCATTTTTCCCATCGTCGCCTGCCACTCACTGCAGTGCATGACGTTAATCGTCTCCTCAAGGGAAATTCCCGCCAGCATACCGATACACGACTGCCCGCACAAGCCATCGTGAGGCTGCATGATCACGTCGATTCCGTCAATCACACGAATCGGGTTCGTCGTGCTGTAAGGACTGTCCTCCGCATGTCTGACCATGATGAAGAACGTGACCGGATAGTAGACCTCCTCCTGAAACTGCGGAAGCACCTTCTCCGAAATCGGAATCACATAGTAGCCGTTTCCCTTCGGCTCCAGATTACAGACGAACGAAGTCTCGCCGATCGTCACCTTTGCAGGCACATCGCCTTCCTTCTTGCAGATTTCCCAGACATTAAAAGGAATCTCCAGATACCCCTGCTGATCTGCTTTTGAGATTTTTTGCTCAAACTTATACTCCATAATGTTCCCTCCAAATATATTTTTGCAGCCTACGGCAGATAATAAGTAAAGGAAGCCCGGATGGACATTCTCTTTGCATTTTTAAAATAGAATTTTTTCATCTTTACGGACGATTTCGGAAAAATATACTTTATCGTCTTATATTTATTGTTTGCGATCGTGATATTCCTTTTTTTCTTAAACGTATACTGCGCCACCGTTTTCTTTTTCTTATTCCGCAGCGTCAATGTCACATCCGACAGCCCCTTGATCTTGTGTCCGGTCTTGTTGACCACATAGGCATAGCATACGATTTTGTTCCCGGAGTAATAAATTTTTTTCGGATAAAAGTAGAGCGTATCCCCGGAAATCGAGTAGGTATCCGGAGCCTTGCCCGTAAACGTGCCGTATTTATCTGTCTTTGCCGCCTGAGAGTCCATCGGATAAAGGAAAAGTAGCGCGGACAGGAGCAAAATCCGAAGTCCCCATATGCCAAGCTGTCTTTTTCTCCGTTTTTCCTTTTCCATAGCCTCACCTTACCTCATATTATTGAACCATAGCCTTTTCACTTGCTGATAACGATATTTATTTTATCATGAAAAGCGCCAAAACTCAACTAAGCTGTGACAAATCTTCCCTTCTTTTTATTTCTTTTTTTACGGAAATCGTTTTATTTCCTTGCGAAAAATGTTTGTGACTAGTAGAATAGAAGAGAAAATAAACACATCAGAGGAATTCAAAAATGAAAAAAAACTGCATACCACTCTTTTTAGGAACTGTACTTTTTATCGCTGCCGTCTTCATCTCACCGTTTCCGCCGCAGCTTTTGCCCGGATTTGCCATGACAGCAGAGGCAGCCGCCAAAAATCCTTTAAATTATAAAGCAAAGCAAATTTTAAAGGGAGAATCGTTTATTTTGAGCGCCGATACGGAGCAGACGGTCACCTTCTCGTCCAAGTCCCCATCGGTCGCATCCGTATCGGGGAGCGGCAAGGTACTTGGCAAGAAAGCCGGAACTGCCGTCATCGTCGCAAAAATCGGAAAGAAAAAATATACCTGCAAGGTCACGGTTTCGGATACGGTCGATCTGCTCCTGTTTGCCGGGCAGAGCAACATGACCGGACGAGGCGATCCAGCCCTCGCTCCTGCCCTGACGGACGGAGCAGGATACGAGTGCAAGGTCGTCACAAATCCAAACCAGCTAAATCCGATCACCGAGCCGTTTGGTCTGGGGCAGGACAGCGGCACGATGAGGGACGGCAATTTGCGCACCGGCTCCCTTGTCACCGCCTTTGCCAATGAGTATTTTAAGCAGACACAGGTGCCGGTCATCGGTGTCAGTGCAACGGTCGTAGGCTCCGGCAGAGTCAGCTGGAGTACCATTCACTACAAGGAAGCCGCCCGCAGACTGAATAAAGCACAGAAGGCTCTGCAGAAAAAGAAGCTGAAAATCCGCCATATTTATGTCGTCTACATGCAGGGCGAAAATGACGGCTTCGCAGGGAGTACCGTCAAGGAGTATACGGACAGCCTGAAGCTTTTTTACAAAAATCTTTCCAAGAAAACAGATGTGGAAGCATGCCTCGTCATTCGCATCGGCAAATACACGAAGCAGCCTTCCCTCTACAACAATGTGTTAAAGGCACAGACACAGCTGTGTAAAAAAGATAAAAATTTTGTTCTTGTTTCGACGAAGGCTGCCACCCTTCCGGACAGCAATTATCAGGAGGATGGGCTGCACATTACGCAGCAGGGTCTGAACATCATCGGCAGGGAAGCCGGAAAATACGCGGGTAAATATGCAAGAACCGGCAAAGAGCCGAGCATCAAGGATGAAAAATATCACAATACATATAAGCCAAATGCAGAATAGGGAATGAATTATTATGTTCAAACAGTCCAGAAACTATTGGGGGATGCTTGTGCTCGTCCTGTTACTATCCATGACACCACTGTCATCCATCCTGTTTCCGCAGAAAACCATACAGACTGTCAAGGCATCCGGCATCCATTTAAATGTCCGGAAACGGATTCTTTTAAAAGGCGAGAAATTCACACTCATCCTCAAGGGCACGAAGAACAAGCCGGTCTTTGCCTCCGCAGATCCCGCCGTTGCGACGGTTTCCAAAAAGGGGGTGGTTCGTGCAGTCGGAGGCGGCGAGACGATCATTACCGCCCGGACCGCAAAGAAGACCTGCCGCTGTAAGATTACGATCCATGATACGATGGACATCATCGTCTTTGCCGGACAAAGCAATATGACCAATGTAGGACGGGCAAGCGAAGCTCCTGATGTCACTCCCGGAACCGCTTATGAGGCGATTCCCAAAAGCGGAAAAATCAGCCATCTCGTCGAGCCGTTCGGTGTCGGTCAGAAAAAAACGACCGCCAAAAAAAGCGCACAGGGCGCCACCCTTGTCTCCGCTTTTGTGAACGCCTACTACAAAAAGGCGAAAACACCGGTGCTGGCGATGAATACCGCTAAGGGCAACACGAGCATCGGACAGTGGAGCGCATCCTACTACAAGGAGATTGTAACGGATGTCAGGGCAATGGAGAAGCTCCTTCGGAAAAAGGGGCTGAAAAAGGGAAATGTCTACGTTGTCTTTTATCAGGGCGAAAACGACGCCATGAACTCGATCGTCACGACGGTGTACCGCAAGCATATGGAGCTGTTCATGAGCAATATACAGAGCGAATGTGACGTCAGCCGCTGCTTTATCATCCGCATCAGCAACGATTTGAATAATCTGGAGAGCTATGATAAAATTGCAGCCGTACAGACCCGCATCTGTATGGAAGACCCGCGGTTTGTCATGGCAGCGACCATCGGCTCAAGCTTTGGGGTATCCTACTATCAGGGGGACGGCGTGCACCTGACCCAGAAGGCACTCAATAAGGTCGGTGAACAGGCCGGAAGGATGACCGGCACCTATACCGTCACCGGCAAGGAACCGTCCATGAAGGATCCTCGTTATCACAATACATACCGATCTTTATGCAATAATTAGTATCATTGTCACTTTGCAGATACAATCGCGGACAACAGGACAGGTAAACGCAAGCAGGAAGGATATTGTTATACATGAAACAAGCAGTAATTATCGGAGCCGGTCCGGCTGGACTGACTGCCGCTTATCAACTTTTGAAGGAAACGGACATCACGCCGATTATTCTTGAGCAGTCGTCTCACATCGGCGGCATCTCCCGAACGGTCAATTACAAGGGGAACCGCATGGATTTAGGCGGGCACCGTTTCTTTTCCAAAAATGAGGAGGTCACAAAAATCTGGGCGGAGCTCATGCCTCTTCAGGGTGCGCCTGCCAAAGACGATTTACAGACAGGCAGAGATGTACCGCTAAGTGACGGCGGTCCCGACCCGGAAAAGGAGGATGACGTGCTGCTGATCCGCAATCGTGTCAGCCGCATCTTCTATCTGCGCAGCTTCTTTGACTATCCGATTACGATCAAGCCCGCAACGTTTTCGAATATGGGGCTGAGACGAACGATCGCCGCAGGGTTTGGTTACCTTTTTTCGTGTATTTTTAAACGAAAAGAAAATTCTCTGGAGGATTTTTATATTAACCGCTTCGGAAAGCCTCTTTACTCGATGTTCTTTGAGGACTATACCGAAAAGCTCTGGGGTATCCATCCGAGCAAGATTGCACCGGACTGGGGTGCGCAGCGCGTCAAGGAGCTTTCCCTCGGAAAGGTCATTGCCGATTTCTTTAAGAAGCTGATCAATCCCCGCTATCAGACGAAGGACACTTCCCTGATCGAACAGTTCCAGTATCCGAAATATGGACCGGGACAGCTTTGGGAAAAGATGGCAGACGAGATTGTCCGGATGGGCGGTGAGATTTATTTAAACACGCGTGTCGTGGAACTCAACGTCGGTGTGGACGGGAAAATCAAAAACGTCGGAACCCGCATCTACGACGATTTCCTCAAAAAGGAGCTGGAAAAGACCTTCGTGGGCATGTACTATCTCTCCTCGATGCCGATCAAGGATCTGATTGCCAACTTTCACGCACCTGACCTTCCGCAGAAGGTTTATGATACCGCAGTGAATCTCCCGTACCGCGATTTTATTACTGTCGGTCTGCTCGTGGACAAGCTGAAGCTGGAAAACAAAACAAAGCATGTCACCGTCGGAAATATCGTTCCTGACTGCTGGATTTACATTCAGGAGCGCGATGTAAGAATCGGCAGGCTCCAGATTTTTAACAACTGGTCGCCGTACATGCCGGCAGACAACGAAAACACGGTCTGGATCGGTCTGGAATACTTTTGCGGCGAGGGCGACGAGATGTGGAACATGGAGCCGGAGGAGTTTATCCGGTTTGCCATCAGCGAGCTCGTCAAAATCGATGTGATCGACGAGGACGATGTACTCGATGCCACACACCTGCGGGTAAAAAAGGCATATCCGGCATACTTCGGCACCTACAAGGATTTCGGTCTCGTCAGGGATTATCTCGACCGGTTTGACAATCTGCTGTGCATCGGCAGAAACGGCCAGCACCGCTACAACAACATGGATCACTCGATGCTGACAGCGATAGAAGCCGTGAACCTGATCAAGGAAGGCTCCACCGACAAACACATTCTCTGGGAGGTCAACAGCGAACAGGAATATCACGAAGAAAAAGCAGCCGAATAGGCTGCTTTTTCATAACGTTTTTTCTGTTTTACATATATGGTTTCCGTGGAAATGATTCTCATGTACATCACTGCCGGCAGGTTTTCTGTTACGGTTCCGAAAACAGATACATGCCCTGCCCTTCATAAATGGCGTAATATTCATCCTCATACACCTTCACTCCATCCGGCATGACCGTGAAATCTCCCTTTAACATTCCCGCCTCCTCCGTTCGGGCGAGCAAAAGAAAGGTCTTTCCCGTATGATAGCCTTCCCGGTACAAATCCTTTTTGCACAGCCACTCATACGGTGCCGCAACGCCATTCTCGCCGCCCAGATTTCCGACCTCGATCGTTCCGTTTGAAAGATACTGGGTGACCGACGCATTCCAGAAGGTCGCATAACCGAACGTATAATCCTGCTGCTCCAAAAAAGCCATATACCCGTAACGCTTCTCACAGTCATTGTATTTGGCATCCTGCCAGAGCTCGCCGTACAGGCTGCTCAAAACCGCCAATGCCACACAGACTGCATAAAATCCCTTCTGCCACGCAATCGGCGGCGTAAATACCTGAAAAAACACTGCCACCAGAATAACCGCAATGAGATAGACCGGAATCCAGTAGCGGTACTGCATCAGTACATTCGTAAAGACAAGCAGATACCAGTTGAGCAAAAAGACCGCAATAAAATAGTAGAGCAAAAGCCGCTGCAGCCGGCTGAGCTTCTCCCTGCGCACCCGCACAAGATACACGAGTGCAAAAACAAAGAAACCGAGCAGCAGAAGCTTCACGGCATTGACGATGCCCCGTCCCGAAACAGCTTCGACCGGGTAATACCCAAAAAACTCCGGCATCAGCCGGATCGAGGTCAAAAAACGCTCCGGCACATCCGAAAGCTCCACAAAGGTAACCGTCGTCGTATCAAACGAATAATGCCGCGCCAGATAAAATTTATTGATCAGAAAGCCTGCTCCGGCACACACGAGCAGCGTTCCCGTCCGTATCAGCATTTTAAAACAGTTGTTTTTTAATAAAGCTTCCCGGAAAAGATCCTTCTCTTCCGTAAAAAGCAGCCAAAACAACGCCAGACACAGCGGAAGGAACAGACTCGCGAGATAGCGAAGCCCGGACAGCCCCAAAACAAGCGCAAACAGGTGTGTGAAAAGCAACGAAGCCATATCCCGCCGCCTTCCCTTCGTGCGCTGCGCAAACCAGCCTGCCGCAATTCCCAACACCAAATAAGTGCAGATTGCCTGACTGGAGTAAAAGCAGCCGATAAACATCATATCCAAATATTCGTTGGATAATGGCGTAAAGAACAACGCCAGCCCCAAAAAGCGCCATTGCTTCTTTAGCTCAAATCTGCCTGACACAAACCAGAATGCCACCAGCATCAACAGATAAAATAAAAAGACCGACAAAAATTTCACGAGCCGGTAGCTGTCAAAAATTTTAAATAAGGGCATCATAAGAAGATGGGAATAGACGATCCGGATTTCGGTCGAATAAAACCAATCCTTCGTAATAAGCCGATTCTCGTCAGCGAGAAGCTTTGATAAAATGACCTCCGCCGTAGTATCCGAATGCATCAGATTATCCGGCTTCAAAATACAAAAAAGTACCAACGCAAATAAAATAACTGCCGTTACAATTAAAAAAGCATATTCCCCCAGCTTCGCCTTCCATTCCTTTTTCATCACACATTCCTTCCTCCATAGCCGCAGTCTCCGCGGGCATACCGCACAGTCCGCTTATGCAGAGCCGCTTAAGTCTCTCCGCCTGCGCTGCGCAATCGCTTATGCCAAACCACATGAACTTCCTCGCCCACATTGCACAGTACGATTATGCAGGGCTGCATAATCAATACAAATATAAGATAAAAAAATGTCTCTGTCAATTTTTTGTTGCCTAATGACTGCCAAGCCTCTATACTAAAAATTACAATTTAACAATCAGCAAGTACGCAGCTGACAGCGTCCGTGACTGACCGCTGAATTGTAACTACTAAAGTTGTTGTCACGCAAATACCTAAAAATAAAAAAGGAGCATCCTGTAAAGCAAATGAATAAATTAAAAGTAAATATAACAAACCATCTAAACACATCAAATACATTAAGAAGCGGAGTCCTTCTCCGGACAGCGTTATTCATTACATGCGCTTTTTTAACATTTCTGGCAGATGCAGCTGCCTTTGTGCATTTCTTTCCTCAGACTGCGCAAAAGCATCAGGTGTTTACCGATTTTATCATCGAAACGCTTGCGGAAACCGGTACGAACAAGACCGGCGAGCTTCATCTGTTCTATGCCGTACTGCTGCTCAGCGTGTTTCTTTTTTTCGTTCTCTATACTGCGGCAGATTCTTTATTTATTAAACATGCATCCGGCTCTGCAGATCGTTCGGATGGCTCTCCCCGCATTGCCTCAGGCGCTCCCCGGACGGGCAGCATGTGCGGTCAGCTGTTCCTTCTGACATTTCTTCCGAATGTGTGTGGCTTTATTTTATATCGTAACATAAGTTATCCCTTACTCTTCTTATCCTTGCTCAGCGTCATCGGATGGTTCCTGTTCCGCGACAACGTGCTGTCCGTTGCCATGCTCTTTCTGTTTGCATATTACGGAAGCACTGCCGTATTCACCCTGCTCTGCCGTCTCGGTCTGGTCGGCACAGTCCGCTCGTCGCAGCTGTATCTCACTGCACTTGTGGCAGCGGGAAGCTTTCTCGTCCTGTTTCTGATTACCGGGCGGCATGCACTGCTGCAGATGCCCCTGCTTTTTTTGCAGCTTCTGTTTCCGGGATTGCTTCTCGTCTGTTTCGTGGACAAGTACCGGTACCGCTCCGAGCTGCTTACGATTCCGTACGCAAAAGGATACACCTGTTTTTTTATGTTGCTGTTTGCCGCCGCCTATGCCATCTTATTTGTGCATATCCGGAATTTTCTCCGGCGGCAGGACAGGCTGAAACAGCTGAAGGATGTGACCTATTTTCCTCTCTCTGCCGTAATCTGCAAAGTAACACCGATTCTTCTCTATATCTATCACTCCTTTTCGGCAGCGCCTATGTACGCACAGCCTGACCAGCACCATCACGGAGAGCAGATGATTCCGTGGCAGCAGGTAATCACACTCGGGCAATCGCTGTATCAGGAGTACACCCCGGTATCCGGGCTCTTTCCGTTTTTATCCGGAGCCATCCAGCATGTGCTTCTAAACGGAACGGTCAGTGATTACTCTCCGGCAATCTCGATCAGTATGGTGCTGTTTTGCATCCTCACGATGTATCTGATCACAGAACATGCCGGAACGGTATGGGGAGTTGCCTTTGCGGTCTTTTTCTGCCTGCCCTGCTACAACCGTCAGTATTTTGTCCTGCCGGTTCTGCTCTTGCTGTTTCTCCCGAAGCTGCTGCGCAAACCGAATCTTTGGATGAAGGTCTGGCTCCTTTCCTGCTTTATTGCCGGGCTGTACTATCCGCTCTTCGGCGGTGCGCTCGTCATCGGTACTCTGCCGCTCCTGATTCGGCAGCTGACGGTCTTTCTCCGCTCCGAGGAATGGAAGAAATGCAGAAAAAGTGCTGGATTTTATGTAAACTGGTTTTTCTGTCTGCTCCCGGTGCTCGCAAGCGCAGGACTCCTTCTGCGGATGCTGAGGCACACCCTGACCTATTCGTCCCAGACAATCCTTGCTGACAGCATCAGTTTGTGGGGTCAGAATCCTCCCGATTGCTTTATGACATATGTGTCAAATCCAGAAAAGCGCCGTATTTTATACCTTTTGCTGCGTTTTCTGCTTCCTGTATCCGGGGTCGCAATCTTTGCATTTTTATTAAGTTATGTTTTAACAAACTGCCGTTTCAAGTACAGAAAACAGGAAGCTGACAGCTCTGTTCACCCGCTTTTTTTCCTTCTTGCGGGCGGTCTGAGCCTTCTTGTCTCCTACTCCTACACGTTGGTGCGCGCGGACACCGGTATGCTCCTATCCCGCACCTCTTACATCCTCGTCGCCGTCGCAGGCATGTTCCTTCCGGTCATGCTCCGCTCCTGTTGTAAAGCCGGTCATTCCGGCTCACAGGGCAGTCTCAAACGCAAGGCAGACGGTTCGTTCCTTCCGCAGCCACTCGCCCTGCTTCTTACGGCAGCCTGCTTTTCACTCCCGATGCTGCTCTACCACCAGACTTCGGATGTGAAACGACCGGATATGTGGATTTATCCGGATGGGGAAAGTGCTCTTGTTCTGGACGACGGAGCCAAAATCTATGACCATTATGATGTGCCGGACAGCTTCGTCCGCTCGTACGACAGCGGACTGAGCGAAAAGCAGATCGCAACACTCGGGGAGGGCTTCATCGTCGCAGACCAGCTGCACTATCTGACCGACTATTCGATGGTCATGGACAAGTGCGAGGCAGTACAGCCCGATACTACCTACTTAGGACTCGACGGACAAGGCTTTTACTATTATTTGAATGCGAAGGCGTGCGGAACCGGTTTTATTCAGGCAGCAAAAGGCTACGAAGCACAACGTGCCCTGCTTTCCGTTATCGAGAAGAAGCGTCCGGTCGTCTTTTTGCTGGAGCCTAAGAGCAGCTACTACATTTATTATTACATTATGACGCACGATTATCTCTACTTGGCGGAGGATCAGGCACTCTATCCGAGGGAACTGTATGAGCTTCTCGATGCCGGAGTGCCGGACGATTACAGGACGACCTGCAATTCGACGGATTTGGGGCTGGTGGGAGCCTCCTTCGGCAACTCGGCGGATACCCTGCTGCCGCTTCTGACTCCGATGTCCTTCAAAGATAACGACAGTGATTTTATTCCTTTTAAGGGTTCTGACTATGACTGCCTGCTCGTAAAACTGTCGAATGATGCCGCAAGCTGTTCCACGGTCTGTGTTCACTTTACGTTCCGGGAGCCGGTCGCAGACACCGGACGGCAATCCTGCAGCGTCACCTGCCGTACAAACGGCGATACGCTCCTTATTCCGATGGGCATGGACTGCTGCTGGCTTCTTGGCACGATTGAGGAGATCACGTTCACGGGCATGGACGATTCCGGAACGGAAATAGAGCTTGAGCCGGAATCCGTCTCCTACAAGCTGTATAAAATACGATAGGACAATAGAAATTGTGTACAAATTTCCTTCTTTTTGGTATACTTTTCATATAAAGGATTGTGTTCGGCAGACAGCTTTCACTTCGCTTCCTATCGATCAGCAGGCGGCGTTTGCAAAAGCTTCCGTACACTGTGAAAGAGCGAGGTAATTATATGAAGAAAAAAAAGGTAGTTGTTTCTTTAGGACATGAAGCATTGGGATATACCATCGGCGAGCAGCTTGATGCGGTAAAGCGGACTGCGGAAGCTCTCGCAGACTTGATTGAGGCAGATTATCAGCTGATCATTACCCATTCCAACGGGCCGCAGGTCAGTATGATCCACAAGGCAATGACAGAGCTGAGGCGCATCTATCCGGACTACACTCCGGCTCCGATGTGTGTCTGCTCCGCAATGAGTCAGGGTTATGTCGGATATGATATTCAAAATTCCCTCCGCGCCGAGCTGTTGTCAAGGGGCATTTCCAAACCGGTCAGTACGATTCTGACACAGGTCACGGTAGATCCTTATGACGAAGCGTTTTATGAGCCAAAAAAGGTGATCGGGCGATACATGAGTCAGGAGGATGCCGACCTCGAGCTCAAGAAGGGCAACTATGTGGTGGAGGAGAAAGAAGGCTTCCGCCGTGTCGTTGCAGCACCGAAGCCCATCGATATCGTGGAGCTTGATGCCATCAAAGCACTGTCCGATGCCGATCAGGTCGTCATTGCGTGCGGCGGCGGCGGTATTCCGGTCATTGAACAGAAGCACGCATTAAAGGGAGCCTCCGCGGTCATCGAGAAGGACAGTATTGCCGGAAAGCTGGCTGCTGATTTGAAGGCAGATGAGCTGCTGATCCTGACAAGCGTAGATTTCGTTTACACGGACTTCGGCAAGGAAACACAAGCACCTATCACAGAGACAACGCTGATGGAAATGCAGAAGCTTTTGAAGGAGGATCAGTTCGGCGAGACCAACATGCGGCCTAAAATCGAGGCTGCCATCCTGTACTTGAAGGCGAATCCGAGGGGCTGTGTGAGAATTTCTTCCCTGAAACACGCAAATGCTGCCATGAAGGGCAAGACCGGCACGGTAATCAAAAACCTGTAGCAGCTCTGCAGTGCCCGCTCATAGAAGAAAAAACGTCATAGAAGGATATTCCATAAAAAATCGTCAGGAACTAGTGTGCTGACACGTTCAAATTTGAACGTGTCAGTGCGCTAGTATTATACACCGGTTCCTGACGACCTTTTTACTATTCAAAAGAACGGAGCAGTTTATATAGAATCTGATAGAGCTGCAGCGCCTCCTCCGGCTCGAGCTTTATGCACTGTCCCATCTGGGCGGGAATGTCAACTGCCCGATCTCTCAGCAGCTCCCCCTCCCTTGTAATGCGGATGTCAAGGTTTCGCTCATCCTGTTTTGACCGTTCCCTGATAAGATAGCCTTTTGCCTCAAGCTTCTTTAGAACAGGCGTGAGCGTACCGGAATCGAGGAATAGGAAGCTCCCTAATTCCTTCACATTCATCGATTTCTTTTCCCACAGAACCATCATCGCAATGTACTGCGTATAGGTCAGGTCAATCTCATCGAGATAAGGCTTATACCTTTTGACCACTTCCTTCGCTGCAGCGTAAAGCGGAAAGCAAATCTGATTTTCCAGCTTTAAGCCTTCGTATTTGTCTGATTCCATTTCACTGTCTCTCCCTTTTCTCAAGCTGTTTCCTCTCTCGCACTCACAGCATTACTTTAGGGAAACACTGATTAAGTGTTTCCCGCGCGAAATTCGCAGGCACAAAGTGCCTTTCCACAGCGAATTTCTGCGCATCCATGCGGAGCAATCTAAGGAAAAGCTGATTTAATCAGCGTTTCCTTAGATTCTACGCCTCCTAAAGCTGCTTCTGCTCTTCCTCATATGCCGCCCTGACCGCTTTTGTCAGCTGGTCGGCACAGGAGGTCGGTCTTCTTCCGCATGTAATTCCACCCAGAATATTCTCAATCTGGGTCACCGTCATGCCATCCACCAGTCTCGGCACCGCCTTCAGATTGCCGTTGCACCCGCCGTCCAGAAACTCCACATTCGTCACAACATCTCCGTTTATTTCAACTTTAATTCTTCTCGCACACACATTTTCGGTCTGATAAATATACTCCATTCTGCTTCACCTGTTCCTTTCCTCTGAATCGCTGCCTGTCAAGCGTCCGGCATTAACCACCTGTCTGTTTCTCCGGCTCGTTGCCCGCCTTACGTTAAGCATTTATACTACCTAACGTTTATCGGCTTTTGGAAATCAATTGCGTTCGTTAGTTTAACAGCTCTTCCACCATTTCCTGTATCTCGTAGAGCTCCGCCGTAGGCTCAAAACGCGCCACCACATTTCCTTTTCTGTCCACTAAAAATTTGGTAAAATTCCATTTGATATCGCTGTTTTGCTCATATTCCGGATCCATCGCAGCAACTGCCTTTTTCAGCATCGGTGTCATCTCATGGCTCTCATCAAAGCCCTCAAAGCCCTTCTCCGATTTCAGATAGGCATACAGCGGGCTCTCATTCTTTCCGTTGACCTCAATCTTATCAAAGATCGGAAAGGTGATTCCGTAAGTCGAATCGCAGAAGCTCACAATCTCATCCGTGCTGCCCGGTGCCTGATTGCCGAACTGGTTACACGGGAAATCCAGTATCTCAAAGCCTCTTTCTCCGAGAAGCTCATACATGTCCTGAAGCGCATCATACTGCGGCGTGAATCCACATTCCGTTGCCGAATTGTTAATGAGCAGCACCTTTCCCTCGTAATCTCTCAGGGATACCTCATTACCGTCTGCGTCCGTCACGCTGAAATCGTAAATATTCATTGCATCGTCCTCCTTTGAAATAGATGATCGTCCTGTCCTTATTCGAATTGTACACAATTTAATTGGATATGTCAATACTCTTTTGAACAGATACGTTCTCTATTCGAATGCGGACAGCGCAACCCCCAGAGCACCGAGAATAATGCAGAAATCGGACAGATTATAGATCACATCCGGTTTTCCCCGTTTCCCGTGGGAAAAACCCAGGTAATCGACGACATATTTTCGTCTGAGCCGGTCATAGGTGTTACTGTAAGCGCCTCCGAGCAAAAAGGAAAGGGACAGCTTTAAAAAGTCCTTTCCCACTCTTGTCATGGTCACCGCGAACAGAAGCGTGCATGCCGCCGACAGGACAACGGAGCAGACTGCAACCAGTCCTCTCCTTTTTGCCATAAAATTCAGCGCCGCCCCCTCATTATGATATTTGGTCAGAAACACATGATTTTGGAGCAGTTCCCGCTTTTCTCCCAACCGGACAAACTGTTCGACCAGCTGTTTCATCAAAAGCTCTGCCCCGAAAATCACAACAATCAAAGCCACATATGCCATATCCTCACCTCATCCTTTGCCTGTTTTCTGTCTTACGGTATCAATGCGCGGAACAGCCCCGCCAGATCGAGCCTTCCATAACCCCACTCCCTGCTCGGGTACTCGATGCCTCTCTCCCGGATCGCCCCGCGTATAAAATAATTGTTCGTTGTAACGGAATTGACCGTCGGGTCATTCCTCTCGGTAATTGCCCACTCAAAGAAATCCGCAACCGCCCCCGCAGTCAGCGCCGCAGACAGCGAAGAACCGCTGTCGCTTCCGAGAATCGTTGATACATCAACACCCGGTGCCGCCATATCCGGCACAATACTGCCCGTTCTGCCGAAGCCTCTGCCGCTGCGCAGATAAAAGCTGTTGTTGGCGCTGTTGTAGGTCGAGACTGTAATCGCACTTTGCACATAGGCGGGCTCCGTCAGTGTGATATACGGATTAGGGCTTAAGAAATAGGTGTCCGAGCGCAAAAAGCCTTCAATCGGAAGCCACATATTAAACCTCGCCTCACTGCCGTCCGTAGTCGCATAGACCCGAATCGTCCAGATACCGGAAAGCGGCTTTTCGAATTTAAAAAAGATCAGCTGCTGCCCGGAGGTCTGCTCGATGAGCACATACTCTACATGCACAATCGTTGAGCTGTACAAAAAGCGATAGGTCGCAGCCTGCCCGAGACGGTAATTGATCCTCGGTATGACCTCCCCGTCGGGACTTCGAATCTCCACGGTAAAAATGTTCGGAATCTCGCCCCACAAAAAGGCGCTGAACCCAAATTCATTCTCACCGACCTTGATTTCCACATCCTCATAGCTGTCTATACCGATGCTCGGCACTTGTCCTGTAAAATGGGATGCGCTGTTTCCCTCGTTTCCCCCGCAGATGACCAGTCCGATATTTCTTCTGCGGGCTATGCGGTCGAGATAATTGGCAAAATAAGAATTACCGGCGTGATCTCCCATCGTAGAGCCGAGCCCGAA
Source organism: Lachnospiraceae bacterium (assembly GCA_017476765.1). Taxonomy (GTDB): domain Bacteria; phylum Bacillota; class Clostridia; order Lachnospirales; family Lachnospiraceae; genus JAFUZE01. The sequence continues at coordinate 9,476 of JAFUZE010000252.1, read as the reverse complement.
GCAAATTACGATGGGACTTTCAAACACCTGATAAAAGCTCTGGACATATTTCAGCGCCATAATAATATCACTCTCGCTGTAGCAGACTGCCTCCGGCGGAATGGCAAAATAATCCTTGATCGTCTGCTTCGCCTCCTTGAGCTTCACAACTACGATCGAGGCATCCGGTGCGGCTCCCCGAAACAAAAATCCGTTATTTACGATGGAGCCTGCCGCCACACTCGCCATTTTCGTCCCATGTCCGATTTCATCCCTTGACGGCAGTATATCATATGGATTCCCGACGGCAAGGGCCTCATTGATCTGTTCGCTCGTAAATTCCGTACCGTAAAACAGACCCTCCGGAGGCGTTCCTGTCTGAATCGTCTGATCCCAGATTGCCAAAATACGGCTGGAGCCGTCCTCCCACCGGAACACATCGAGATCATACCGGATTCCCGTATCAATAAACGCAAGTATGACGCCCTTCCCCGTAAGCGACAACGGCGAATTGTTTACCTCCAGAATTCCCGTGCTGATCAGAGGCTGAAAATTAAACTCCTGAAAGTCCCCTTCCAGCTGCGCTCCGGCAATATCCATCAGTCCGTAGCATTTAGGAATCGATTCGTATTCCGTGTTAATTCCATAACCGCCGATCTCTCTTTCACTGCCGTAGACGATATACAGCTCATCATCGATTTGCTGGTAACAGAAATCCGCCCCCTCCTGCTGTCCATAGCTCAGCATCACATCGTAGTCGGCAATTAAATCCAAATAATCCTCCGAAAGAATTCTTTCCTTGCACTCCATGCAACTCCTTTTAGACAAAGCCTTTTTCCGCTCTGACCCGCTCTGTCTTTTTGGTTATCTCTATCAGATTATGCCACAGATGGATAAAAAAGTCCCTCGAAAGGGACTTTTTATCCATCATTTTTCAAATGATTTGAAGGGCAAAACGGATTAAATTTGAAATTTATTGATCTCCTCACGCAGGGATTCCGATACATCCTTCAGATCGTTTGTATATTCGCTCATGACCTCAACCTGGCTCTTCTGCCCCTGAATGCTTTCACCCATCTCCAGTGTAGAAGCGGAGTTCTGCTCTATAACAGCGGAGATTCCCTCAACCGCCTCGAGTGTATGGTTCTTTGCCACCTCGATCGCCTGTGTCTGGAGTGAGATATCCGCCAGATCGCTGTTCATACGGTTTACGCACTCGTCAATATTCTGAAACGAATCCACCACGCGCTTCACCGCCTGCTCCTGGGAATGCAGAATCTCATCGGTCTTCTCCCCATGCCCAAGAATCTTATCTGCCTGATTCTGTACCTCTTCGACAATATCGCTGATGCTCTCCGCCGCCTTCGCAGACTGATCTGCCAGCGTCTTCACCTCTGATGCAACGACAGCAAACCCTCTTCCTGCTTCTCCGGCTCTCGCTGCCTCAATGCTCGCATTCAGGGAAAGCAAATTCGTCTGATCCGCAATCTCCGTAATCACACCGACAATGCTTGTAATATTGGAAATACGCTCCTCTAGTGCCCGGATATCTTCCATGATCGTCCGCAGGTTGCGTGTCGTATCCTCCGAGGAGATACTCAGCTCGTCCATCACATGGATACCGCTTTCCACTGCATTCTTTGTCTCCTGCGAAATTCCGTCGAGCTCACCGGTATTCTCCACAACCTTTCTGATTTTATCTGCCAGATCATCCATCTCAACAAGACAGTTCTGTGCGGCATCCTCCTGCTGCTTTGCACCCGCCTGAATCTGACCGATCGCATCCCCGAGCATATCCGCCGTCTCACGCACATTCTCCTTCGAATCGCTTACCTTATCGACCGCAGCATCCACATGCTCGACACCGCCTGCCACTTTTCCGATCAGTCCCTTAATCCCGACAATCATATCGTTAAAGCTGGCGCTGAGCACGGCAAATTCATCCCGGCGTTTTGTCCTGATCTGTACGGTCAAATCACCCTTTGCCACCTTATCTACCTGATTGATAATGCGCCTTATGGCACTGCTCATGCCTGCCGCCATCACCGTACCGATGATGACAACGATGATGGAGACGATAATAACCGTTGCGACCGTGCTTGTCCTGATATCGTTCGCCTGCTTGCTCATCGTCGTATCCGGTATCATACCGATCAGACAGTTGCCCAGATCACCCAGATAATCATAGCACAGCCAATAGCGCGTACCGTTCCGCCTCATATAGAAGGAACCGCTCTTCTCCAGCCCCTGCTGCACTGCCACGAACGCCTGCGTATCGGAAATGATGCGATCCTCCGGATCTTCCGGATAATTTTCCGCCTTCGCAATCTCATTGCTGTCCTGTCCGACGAGAATGACCATACTGTTGTCACCGAGATTGACCTCGTCGAGCAGCTCGTCCATGACATTATCCCGGACTTCCAGAATCACAAAGCCGACATCCTGACCTGTCATGATATTTTCGACACGGCGTATTAACGTCATCCGCTTGTTGTCATACGGCTGCTCCGGTGCCGGTTTATAGTGATTTAAAAATTCGCTGTCACCGAGCCATACCTTACGGTTTCTCGACGTTACCTGTATGTAGTCCTCCGACTGTTCAAACACAGAGAACGCATTCGCATCGAATTTGACATCCGGATTTGTGCTCAGATGCTCACTGCCCTCAATCGAAACAAAATAACCGTACTCCACATACGCATCGGTCCCAAGCATGGAAGTGAGCCTGGCATCCACCGTCGAATAGGTCACCCCTTCGTCCGGCGTGCCGCTGAAGTAATTGATCATGTCCTGATCGACCGAGATATCGTATGCGGTCGTCTCCACATCCAACATCAATACCTCCAGATAATCGGCAGATTTACTCAGAATCTGTCTGGACGATGTCTTATAGAGGCTCTGCAGTGCGTTCGCCGTCTGGCGGTACGATGTCACGCCTAAGAAAATGAGCGCCGTGACCGGTATGATAAATGCGACCAACAGTTTCGCACGGATTCCGATTTTCAGCCTAAATCTCCTGCCTGATTTTTTCACAGATGCAGCTGCCTTCTCACCCTTTTTGGATTTCCGGGCTTTCGGCTCCTTCTTCTGCTTCGGAGCTTTCGGCGGCTTCGGAGCTTTCTTCTTACCCTTTCTGCCAGGCAGCTTTGCCTCAGCCTGTTCCTTATTTGGTACTTCTTCCTTTACTTCATTGCCCATATTATCCTGGTTCTGTCAAGAGCACAAATACCCACAACCACATTTTTGCTGCCTCGACAACAAACCATCCTCCCTCCTTCGTAATATTCGTCACTGTCCATACAAGCTTATGCTTTCTTTTGCGCAGCAACGCTATAACAACACTCCGGGTCATAAAATAACCCGGAGTAAAAAAATGCTGTCTGACTCTGTTTTATTTCTTGGAACGAGTTCTAACATCAAATGCAACCGCAATGATGAAGATAATACCTTTCACAATGTACTGATAAGAGATATCCACACCCATCAGGTTCATGCCGTTTGTCAGGGACATAATGACAAGCGCACCGATGATCGTGTTCGTTACCTTACCGATACCTCCGCTGACAGCCGTACCTCCGATGTAGGAGGATGCAATGGCATCCATCTCAAAGGCGAGACCGGCAGTCGGTGTTGCGGACTGCAGTCTGGAAGTATACAGGACACCGGATAACGCTGCCAGTACGCTCATCGAGCAGAATGCGAACAGCGTCACTCTCTTTACGTTGACACCTGACAATTCCGCTGCCTGATCGTTGCCGCCGATACCGTAAATGTAACGTCCTAATCTTGTCTTGTTGAGCATATAGTTGTAAACAAACAGTACTACGCCCACGATGACAGCTGCCCACGGAATACCGCTGTAGCCGGCAAGCACCCAGATGATCAGCATGATGATCACCGAGATAAACACTAACGTAAAGACAAACACCGGAGTGGATGTAACCTGGAAGTTATATTTCATCTTCTGCCGTCTTGCCTTGATCTGGGAAATGATCACGAGGACAACCGCAACGATACCGATCAGCACGGTGAGGAAGTGGAAGCCCAGATTCACACCCGGAATATCCGGAATAAAGCCGTTGGACAATGCATTGAAGCCTGCATTCGGAACGATGATCGTACCGGTCTTTTGCAGGGATAAGTTCAGTAAACCTCTGAACATGAACATACCTGCAAGTGTTGTTACGAATGCCGGAACGCCGACTCTGGTTACCAGAAGTCCCTGATAAAGACCAATGACGAGGCCGACGCACATAACGATCAGAATGGCAAGCCATTCATTGACGTTATACTGTGTCATCAAAATTGCAGCGATGGCTCCGCAGAAGCCTGCCACATATCCTACGGACAAATCGATATGTTTTAAAATAAGGATGACCGTCATACCGATTGCGAGCACTGCCACATATGCCGCCTGGTTAATCAGGTTTGAAATATTTCTTGCCTGTATGAAGCCTCCATGTGTTCTCCATGTAAAGAATGCCATAATCAGAACCAGAGCAATATACATCATATAGTCTCTGATATTCGTTTTTACCAAATTCGCAATTTCCTGTCCAAGACCTACTTTTGCCGTCCCGGATGAAACCTCTTTTTTATTCTTGTCACTCATCGCGAAACCTCCTTTATGATTTGACTGCCATAGCCATGACAGTTTGTTCATTTGCCTCATCCGCTGACAGCTCTCCGGTAATCGTTCCCTCGGACATGACGTAAAGCCTGTCGCTCATACCGAGAACCTCCGGCAGCTCCGATGAGATCATGATAATGCTCATACCCTGCTCAACCAGCTTATTCATCAATGTGTAAATCTCATATTTTGCACCGACATCGATACCTCTTGTCGGCTCATCCAGAATCAGTACATGCGGCTTAACGAACAGCCATTTTGCAAGCTGTACCTTCTGCTGGTTACCGCCGCTTAAGTTCCCGACCTTCTGTTCAATGGACGGAGCCTTGATGTTGATGGACTTTTTGTACTCGTTTGAGACGTTGATTTCCTCATTCTCATTGATCGCCAGCCCGCTCACCAGCTCCTCGAGGTTTGCAATCGTCGTGTTATACTTGATATCCTGTATCAGAATCAGTCCGTTTCCTTTTCGATCCTCCGTGACATAGGCAACACCGTCCTTGATTGCCTCCTTCGGATTTTTAAAGTGCTTCGGTTTTCCGTTCACAAGCACCTCACCGCTTGTAATTTTGTATCCGGGCGTATTGCCGAAAATGCTCAGTGCAAGCTCGGTTCTTCCTGCTCCCATCAAACCCTGCAGTCCTACAATCTCGCCCTTTCTCACGTTTAGATTGACATGATGCAGAATTTCACGCTGTTTTACCGGGTCCTCCACCGTCCAATCTTTTATCTCCAAACAAATATCCCCGATTTCCTTCTTCTCTCTCTTCGGGTAAATATTGTCAATTTCTCTTCCTACCATATGCTTGATGATTTCCGCTTCCGTGACCGGATGCTCCGACGTATCCATAGAGCAGATCGTGGAACCGTCGCGCAGTACCGTGATCGTATCTGCGATCGCCGTAATTTCTTTTAACTTGTGGGAAATCATGATACAGGTGACACCCTGCGTCTTGAGTTCACGAATCAGCGCAAGCAGATTCTCGCTGTCGTCCTCGTTCAGGGCAGCTGTCGGCTCATCCAAAATCAAAAGCTTTACGTTTTTGCTGAGCGCCTTTGCGATCTCCACAAGCTGCTGGTTACCGACGCCGAGATTCTTTACCTTCGTTGACGGATCCACATGCAGGCGTACCTTTTTGAGCATCTCCGTCGCTCTGACGATCGTCTCGTTCCAGTCGACCGCATGTCCCTTCATGATCTCATGTCCGAAATAAATGTTCTCATAAATACTTAACTCAGGAACCAGTGCCAGCTCCTGATAGATAATAACAATTCCTTTTTCCTCACTGTCCGCAATGGACTTAAACTGCTGTACCTCACCGTTATATACAATATCTCCGGAGTATGTGCCGTAATGGTAAAGACCGGATAGAACTTTCATAAGAGTGGATTTACCGGCACCGTTCTCGCCTACCAGACAATGGATCTCTCCACGCTTTACTTTGAAGTTTACATCACTTAATGCCTTAACCCCCGGAAACTCTTTCGTGATATCTCTCATTTCAAGTATATAATCATTCATGACCGGGCCTCCTTAACTTAAGAAGGCCGGCTTTCTCAACCGAAGCCTCAAAAGCCGACCTTATATGATATACCTATTTCTCTGCTACACTGCTCTTCGCTTATTCTAAGCCTGTGAATTCAGAAGCATCATAGTATCCTGAATCGATCAGAGCTGCCTTTACATTATCCTTTGTTACAACAACGATGTCTGTCTGCTTAGCAGGAACATCCTTTGCTTCGTTGTTGTAGGTTGTATCTGTTGCAGGTGTCTCGCCGTTCAATACGGAAACTGCCATTGCAACGGAGTCAGCTGCCAGTGTACGTGTATCCTTGAATACTGTCATGGACTGCTTGCCGTCGATTACATACTGAACAGAAGCCTTCTCAGCGTCCTGACCGGTTACCTTGTAGCTTGTAACATCCTTATCTGTTGCGAATACGTCAGCGATAGAACGAGCGGTACCATCGTTAGGACCTAATACTAAAACATCACCCTTTAAGTCAGCACCGACTGCTGTTAAGTGTGCCTCTGCTTTCGACTTTGCTACGTTGAAATCCCAGTCTGTTGTAACCTGACCGATGATCTTTCCTAACTCGTCACGGGTAAGCTCAGCCTTGTCCTTTAATGCCTCAGCTTCGGAAGAGTTTGCAACTGTGAAGGTACCGTCAGCAATCTTTGGCTGAAGCAGGCTCCATGCACCCTCAAAGAAGATGAATGCGTTGTTGTCTGTTGCAGCACCTGCGTACAGGTAAAGCGGAATGCCTGTGCCTTCCGGTGCATTGTCGATCAGGTACTGACCCTGTGCAACACCTACTGCAAAGCTGTCGAACGTTACATAGTAATCAACTGCCTCTGTGCCTGTGATCAGACGGTCATAAGCGATAACGGTTACGCCTGCATCCTTTGCTGCCTCAACTGCTGCTGCAGCTGCTGCACCGTCCTGTGCACAGATAATCAGGACATCGATACCCTGAGAAACCAAAGTCTCAACGTTTGTCTTCTCTGTTGCGGAAGAGCCCTGACTGAACAATACCTGATTGGTAAATCCGGCATCACCTAAGATCTTCTCAAACTGTGCCTGATCCTGCAACCATCTCGGCTCATCCTTCGTCGGAAGAACGATACCAACCTGTAAATCGCCTGATGCGGAAGAGCTGTCTCCGGAACCGGATGTGTCAGCGTCGATCTCCACTGCATCTTCCTTCACCTCTGCGGAGTCACCGCCGTTGTCCGATGCGCTGTTGCCGCACCCGGCAAGCAGACCTGCTACCATGGTAACTGCAAGAATCATACTTAAAATCTTCTTCTTCATTTTAAATATCCTCCCTTGAACTAGATTTATAACTTTGCGTTACAAGTGTACTATACCATAAGCAGGACACTCTTTATTTGCAATAATCAGCAAATTTTTATGCTAAAGTGATAATCTGTTCCGGGGAGGACAGCATTTTTTTGTGCATTATTTCGTTATTTGCAAAAAAATCCTATTGATTTTTTAATAAATCCGGTCTGTTCAAATAGACGTCTTCCGCCAGATGGAAGCCGCTTTTGATGATCGTATCATCCATATTACCGGCAGTGACCGCCGTCGGGCTCAGCTTGATATACGGAACCATGAAGCTGCCGTCGTCGATTTGATCCTGCGTGTCGATCTCCTGCCCCTGCGCAAGCTCCACCGCCGCATGCGCCGCCTCTACGGCAAGCTTTTCGACAGACTTATAAACGGTCATGTACTGCGTACCCTCTACAATTCTCTGACATGCCTCCAGATCGGCATCCTGTGCCACAACACAGACCGAGCCTGCCAGTCTCCTGCGCGAGAGAACATTGATGACCCGTCCGGCAAGATTGTCATTTCCGCACATGATCGCACGGATATTGTAAATTTCCTCTCCGTACTGCTCCATGAAATCCGCCGCATACTCCGCCCGCCAGTCATCCGCATGAAAAACAGCGGCGATTTCCAGACCGTCCTCCTTAAGCCCCTCCTGAAAGCCCTTCTCCACTAACGACACATTGTTATCACTGTTCGGTCCGCAGATCATCAGCACCTGATCCCCTGTCTCCAGCTGACTGCCGACAGCCTGCGCCATAAGCCTGCCGACCTCCTCATTGTCAAAGGATACATACAGATCGACACCGCCGCCCAGCACGAGACGGTCGTAGGAGATGACCTTGATGCCGGCATTTTTTGCCTTCTCGATCGATGGCACCAGTGCGCTCGATTCGATCGGCACTAAGACAATGACATCCACCTTTTTGTCAATAAAATATTCCATCTGGGCAATCTGCTCGTTCACATCGCCGTTGGCATTCTGCACATTGACCTCTGCGCCAAGCTCCATTGCAGTCGAGACAAAAATATCCCGATCCCTCTCCCATCTCTCGACGACAAAGGTATCGAAGATCATTCCGATCTGAATTTTTTTCTCTTCCTGCTGCGTCAAAACCGCCTCGTCATCCTCCCGGGCGCTGCAGCCTGTCAGCACAAGCATGCTAAGCAATATGAATGCAAGGATTTTTTTCACCTTTTGCCCTCCTTATATTCCGTCGGTGTGACTCCCAGATTCTTTTTGAAGGTACGGCTGAAATAGTTCGGATCCGCATAGCCGACCTCCAGACCGATCTCCTTCATACTCTTATCGCTGCCGGTAAGCAGCTCCTTCGCCTTCTCCATGCGCACTGCCGTCACATATTCGATAAAGTTCTCTCCGGTCTCCTCCTTGAACAGCTTGCTGAAATAGTACGGACTGATATTGACCTCCCGACTCACATCATCAAGCGAAATATCCTTGCCGAAATGTGCCTTGATGTAGTCCTTTGCACGTGAGACAATACTGTCCGAGCTTTTCTCCTTCTTCGTCGCAATATTTCTGCACGCCTCCTGAATCTTATTCACGAACCAGGTGCGCAGCTCCTCATATTCCCTGATCTCAAGAATCGTCGGCAGATAATCATGCCGCGATGTGAAATGATACGTCATACCGCCGCTCTCGTAGCTGATGTGCTCCACCCAGAGCACCATCTCCAGCGCCTTGAGCTTGATGTCGATGACCGCATCCGGATACGCCTCGGTCATCCAGTCAAAAAAACGCCCTGCCTGCACGAGTGCGCCGCTGACATCGCCCTGCTCCGTCTTTTCAAGCAGTGCTCTCTCCGTCTCGACCGGATAATCCTCCTCATAATCGCAGCCGATCGGCAAATCCTTCACATGTGCCACCGAGCCTGTCGATAAACGGATGGAATTCATCGCTTCCATGTAGGAGGTTTCCGCCTCGTTCAGCCTGCGCACGGAGCCGATGCCGACACGGAACTGTGCATCCAGCTTCCGGCGAAGCTCCCGCACCATTCGCCGCGCCGTCT
>JAFUZE010000251.1 GCA_017476765.1 Lachnospiraceae bacterium | reverse complement strand
TAAAAAGGGTTTGATGGGACGCTGTGATAATCTATGAGTAAAGTTTGGAAGTTTTTAAAAAAAAATAAATATGAAAGACAGCTTTCTGTTTGCAGAAATATATATTCTTTGTTGCATAAGAGAGCATTTGCTCGTATAGGCCGTAAATCTTTTTTTCTTAAGCCCCTTTTCCTTTCGGGAACGCAATATATGTATTTGGGAGAGGCGACCGGCATTTGGCATCATGCCCGCATTGAAGTGATCGACCGGTGGCAGGATCAGATACTGAAACCTAAGCTGTCGATCGGAAGTCGTGTGAATATAGGACAGGAACTGCACATTGCATGCGCCGGTGAGATTACGATTGAGGACGACGTCCTGATTAGTGCGGGTGTTTTTATAACGGATTTATCCCATGAAACAAGCGACAAGAATGTTGCTGTCATAGAGCAGGGAATTTCTGTCAAACCAGTGAAAATATGCGAAGGTGCGTTCATTGGCAGGGGAGTGAGCATTTTACCGGGAGTAACAGTCGGAAAGCATAGCGTTGTGGGATCAAATGCCGTTGTGACAAAGGATGTTCCTGATTTTGCGGTTGTCGGTGGAGTGCCGGCGAAAATAATATCAGAAAGATGAAAACTTATGAGTAAAATAATGCGATTTTTTACATTATATCCAAGAGGCTCCAGCATTGAATTATATAAGGATGTCGGACAGATTCCGTACACGCTGGGCTTAAGAGATGATGTGGAGACGAAGTTGATCTGTTGTTATGCAACTCCGGAAGAGGTCAAGCGGAAAGGTCCGGAAGGTCTGCAATATGAACAAATTCGAATGATATTTAAAAATCAGACACTTACGGGTCTTTGGTATATCATAAAACACGCAAGAAAGGTAGACTGGTTTAACTTCTATCATGGAGGACGGCATACGTACTACTGGTCTAAGTTGTACAAATTTCTAAATCCAAAAGGCAAAGTTTATCTAAAATTGGATTTGAGCTATGCAGGATGCGAGAAATATTCCGGTGATGATAAGGAACTGAGAATATTTGAAAAATCGGTTGGAATTGCGGATATAGTATCAGTGGAATCGGAGAAAATAAAAGAACTGACGCAGCAATTCACAAAACAAAATTTAGAGGTATTTGCGAATGGATATATTGATGTAAAAAAGGCACAGCCGGGTAATGCTCCCGAGCGGGGAAAATGTTTTATCACGGTTGGACGATTGGGAACCTACGAGAAGGCGACCGATATTTTGTTAGAGGCTTTTGCACAATCGGCGGATCAGCATGACTGGTCCCTAAAGCTTGTGGGCAGCATTGCACCGGAGTTCTTGGCGCAGAAGAACGAGTTTTATGAGAAGTATCCCACACTGAAAGAACGGGTAATATTCACAGGACCGATTTACGACAGAGAAAAGCTTTATGCCGAATATTCTTCGGCGCGGGTTTTTGTCCTGCCCTCAAGATATGAAGCGTCTCCTTTGGTGGGACCCGAGGCATTGCATTGTGGATGCCGGATGATTCTGACAGATACAATTCCGCCGATCAAGGAGCTTACCAACGAGAAAAGGTACGGGGTTGTGGTAAAGGCAGACAGTGTAGAGTCGTTGAGAGATGCACTGATTGGTGAGACAGAGCGTGCGTATTCAGATACGGATGCGGAAGAAATATCTGTATACGCAAGGGAGAAGCTTTCGTGGACAAGCATATGTGATCAACTGTATCGACTTATGATGGAAAAAAGTAAATAAAGCTTTGAGGATGGAGATATGGAAATTTTAGGTATTATTTTGTTGATTGTGTTGGCTGCATATATATTGGATATGGTTATCTGTACAATCTACTGTAAGGCAAAAAAGAAAAAGGACAAAGTGAAGCTTGCGCAGATGGACTGTGATGCAGAAGAAGAATTACAAAACGAGCCGGCTCCTGCATTGAAAGAAAGCGGAGTAGTCTGGCGGATCAAACAGCTCTTAAACGGCTGGATGCTGTATAGTGTCGCAAGGTTAGGAAGAGTGCCATGCCAAACCTATCGTAAATGGAAACTGAAGCATGTGTATCAGATGACCATAGAAAAAAACGTGGTCATATATGGCGATTGTTGGTTTCGGGCGCCGTGGAATATTACAATTGGCAGAGGTACAGTCGTGGGAGATGGATGCAAGCTGGACGGGCGCAACGGATTAGTCATTGGCGAGAATGTTAATATGAGCACGGCGGTTTTTATTTATACAGAACAGCATGATGTAAATGATCCGTATTTCGAAAGCGGGCGGAGCGGCGGAAAGGTAGTCATCGGAAACCGGGCATGGCTCAGCTCGCGCACGACGGTTCTTCCGAAGGTCTGTGTCGGCGAGGGCGCTGTTTTGGCGTCGGGTGCTCTGGCATCTAAAGATCTTGAGGCTTTTGGCATTTACGGAGGAGTACCGGCTAAGAAAATCGGTCAGAGAAGCAGAGATTTAAGATATGAGTTTGACGGAAGTGCACTGCCGTTTTTTTGATGGAAATATAGTATACGGAGAATCGATATGAGGACAATAAAAAAAAGCGAATTATTGATGTATCTATCAATTTTGTTCTACTGTACTGCACTTTTTTTAAAGAGAGTGAATCTTCCTTTCGAACAGAACCTTTACAATAAGGCAATGATGCTTGCGGCAGTGATTGCCTTATTCAATATTGTTTTTGATTCGAAAATGGGTTTGCGTCAGATTCTGTTCACGGCGTTCCTCGGAGGATTGCTGTTCGTCGATTCTATACCGACAGGAAATCATGAGATTTTTTATCTGTTCCTGATTATATGGGGATGCAGGAATATGGATGCAGAAAAAGTGATAAGGTTCATTTTCGGCATAGTGTTCGTACTGACTTTGTGTGTGGCTGCTTTTACATTTTTAGGTGTCATAGAAAACAACGTGCATATAACGAATGATGTTCGGAAGCGGTATGATATGGGCTATAGCGTATGGTCGATCCTGCCGTTCCAATATTTATCGCTCAGCATGATGAGCCTCTATTTGTCAAAAAAGAAAGTTAAGCCTCTGCCGGTGGTGCTACTCATCGGAATCGGAGGCTTGATCGGCATTTTGACAGATGTAAAATCTGCGTGCCTCATCAATGCGATCGGTTTGATTGGTCTGTATTTTGCACAGTATATCAAAATCAGGAGATGGAACAAGCTTAGGATTTTTATTTGGATTCCGGAATTGCTGACTCTGCTCAGCTATGTTGCTGTCAAGCTATACGATCGGGGAATCGGATTTTTCGCAAGATTGAATGTGATTTTAAATTATCGGTTAATGTATCCGGCTATGGGTCTTGAGCAATATGGAATTCATTTATTCAGCAATCCGGATGTGCAGTGGGCCAGTGAAGCGGAATCCTACTTTGGAATTGATAATTGTTACCTGAATGTGTTAGTTACCTGGGGAGTTGTGGGACTGCTTGTGGTGCTTTGCATTTATTCTTTTCTTATAGATTATTGTATAAAAAAAGAAGATTTGCAGCTGTTCATTATTACTATGATGATGGTATTTGTAGCCTTGATGTGGAGTCGGCTTTTGGTGCTGATCGAGGCGGAAATACTGATCTGCTATTCAGATGTTTTTTTGACTCCTTTTGTGAAAAAAAGAGATTTTTCCTTAACAAAAAAGAAGTAATCCTATATTTGAAAGCAAAACCTGTATCGTATTCTGGAGGTATCTTGTGCGTAGAATTTTGATATTTGCCAATACATACTATCAGTTGATTTTGGCAATGCAGATGAAGTTTACATTGTTTTCCGATGATTATGTAGGTCTGGTATTATCAGATCATTCCAATCATGCAGAGAGCGTATATGAGCACTTGAGGAAACAGCCCTTATTTGATGAGTATGCGTTTGTAAAATCTAAGGGTGTGATTCACAATCGCTCCTTGCGTGAAAAAGTTGTTGAGTTTTTTCAACTCATATTTTCTAAAAAGAATCGCTATCAGTTCTATTTGGAAGGTTTATCATCCCTGCATTATGATGAGCTGCTGTTTTATAATCTGGAGATTGATACTTATGGTATTTTTTCTATACTGGCGGAGTATAATAAGAAACTGCAGTATTCCTCTTATGAGGAGGGAATGCTTTCTTATGATGATTTTTTTTATGATTCTGCTAAATTTAAGCTGATCAGAGCATTGAGAAAACTCATAGGCAAGCCGGCAATTTTTGATTATTATGAGAAATTCTATTGTGTATATCCGGAGCTATACAGAGGAACACTAAAAGCGGTTCGGATTCCCCAGATTTCCTGCGAAAATATTCAATTAAAAAAAATGTTGGCGGATGCTTTTCAGATCAAGACTGATGTAGACTACAACAGATACAAATATATTTATTTTGAATCGATATACGATACAGAAGGCCGCGGAATCGGCGAGACGGAGCTTCTCCTTAAGCTGGCATCGAGAGTAGGAAAGGAAAACATTCTCGTCAAGAAGCACCCACGCAGTACGAGTCATATTTTTGAAGAAAGCGGAATTGCGGTTGACACAAATTCTTCCGCACCCTTCGAAGCAATACAGCTGAATAATGATTTGAGCGGATGCACGTTTGTCAGTGCGATGTCCGGCAGTGTGCTTTCTGTAAATTCAATTATTGATCAGCCATCACCGGTGCTTCTCATTTATCCGTTGACCGAATACAAGAGATATGAGGATATGATGAGGTTCGCAGTACATGTGGGACAGATTGTGGAACAATTTCAAAAGGCAGGGAAATTAAAGCATATTACGGTCGTGCAGGCATTTGATGAATTGCCGGAGCTGTAGCGATTGGCTATAGGGGAGCATAGGTAATCTATGAATCAGAAATATAAATATTTGTTAAAAAACACAGGAATTCTTACAATCAGTAACTTTGCATCAAAAATCTTGGTGTTTTTACTGGTGCCGTTGTATACAAGTGTACTTTCCACGGCGGAATATGGCGTATATGATCTTGTTGTTTCTACAATTTCGCTTTTATACCCGATTCTGACACTTAATATCGTGGATGGTGTCATGCGGTTTTCGATGGACAAGGCTTACGAAAAGAGTGAAGTTGCAATCATAGGAATAAGATATGTGACACTCAGCATTGCGGTCATAGGAGTGGGATTGCTGCCATGTCACTTTCTGCACCTTTTTGATGCAATATACGGAATGGAGTATCTGATCTTCTTATACTATTTGTCATACGTATTAAATCAGTATTTTATACAGCTGGCAAAGGGATTAGAGAAGGTGACTCTGATGGCTGTTGCCGGTATCTTAAGTACCGTTATGATGCTGGGAGGAAACATTGTGTTCCTGTTAGTGTTCCGTTGGGGGCTGAACGGTTTTCTTTTTGCAAATATATTGGCTCAGGCAGTGCCGGCTGCATATTTTTTTGTTCGATTGAGATTTGTTTCGTTTCTGAAAGGAGTTCGTTTCAACCGTGATTTGAACAAGGAAATACTGAGGTATTGTCTGCCGCTCATTTTTTCGACAATAGGGTGGTGGATTAACAGTGCATCGGATCGATATGTTGTGACCTATATACGCGGAGTGAGTGATAACGGAATATTATCTGTTTCGTATAAAATTCCTGCAATTATCAATACTGTTTTCGGTATGTTCGGGCAGGCATGGCAGATATCGGCAATCAAAGAGTATGAGGGAAAGGATTCCGGCAAGTTTTATGAGGATTCCTTCGTGTTTATCAATTTACTGATGTGTTTAGGCTGTGCGGGTTTGATTCTTTTATCGAAGCCGTTGGCAAAGCTGCTTTATGCAAAGGACTTTTACGCTGCCTGGCAGTATGCGCCGTTTTTATTGGTGAGTACGGTATTTAATACGGCATCCGGGCTGATCGGACCAATGCTGTCAGCCAAAAAGGATTCCAAATCCATGGCAAAATCGGCAATTTATGGGGCGGCAGTAAATGTTGTATTAAATATAGTTCTGGTTTATATGATTGGCGTTCAGGGAGCTGCGATCGCAACTGCTGTTTCGGCGTTTATCATCTATTATGTCAGAAAGAAAGCAATCGGAGATCATTTAAAAATATCACAGTACTACAAAGTTTTGATTCTTTGGATTCTTTTATGCGTGCAGGCATGTTTGGAAATCTATACAGGCTTATGGCTTATCGAGGCTTTGATTATCCTTGCAATGCTCGTTTTGAATTTTGACATCGTACATGATTTTTGCTACAATATGAAAGCAGTATTCATGAAAAAGAAACATAGCGATTAATGAAGGATTCTGACGTTCGGGAAGGAACTGCCGCATGGAAGGAAAAATAGATTTACAACGTACAAGAGCAGGATATATTGATGCGTTAAAAGGGCTGGCAATTATTTTGGTTCTGCTCGGGCATAGAAGTTTTCACACCTATATAACGCAGCTTATATATTTTTTTCATATGCCCCTCTTTTTCTTCCTGAGCGGATTTTTGGACAAGATGCAATATTCATCAGTTTTTGAATATGCCCAAAAAAAAGCAAAAAGGCTGCTTTATCCATACCTTGTGTTCGGAGTGTTGATCATTGTTTATCATACTGCGTTTGATGCTGTTCGGGGAGCAACCGTAAGCGGAAGGCTTACGAAACGGGTGATTGCACTGCTTTACGGAAATTACATATGGGAAAATAACAGCGATTATATCGGTACGCTATGGTTTTTGGTGGGATTGTTTTTTGCCGGTATTTTTGCTTATGGCATGTATCGGTATGCGCGCAAAAATAAGCTTGCGCTGCTGATTGGAGTTATGCTCATGATGTGTGCCGGAGCTGCATGCAGCTACGTGAACCGGAAATATGGCATTCGCCTGCCTTGGTGTATCGAC
>JAFUZE010000250.1 GCA_017476765.1 Lachnospiraceae bacterium | reverse complement strand
CTTCCCGTTATCGAGCTCGGAGCAAAGCTGGATTTCCCTGAGCAGTCCCTTCGCCTTGTCCGTGTTCTCGTAGAGCGTTTTAAAATCCGCCTCAAAGCATAGCCTGAACTCATCCGGATTGTCCGAATTGGTGTAAAGCGACACGCTTGTGCCGATGCCGCCTGTCTGGATATTGATCTCATTATATAAATCGGCATAGGAATAGTGCTCTGTATCCACATAGCCGAGCAGAATCTTCAAAAGTCCCAGATACGGCAGTCGCGAAGCGTCCAGCTTTGTGATATCAAAGACAAACTTTACATACGAGACACCGTTCGTAAAAATATCATGGAAAAGCACGTCGATTCCATTATGGGAGAGCTTTTCCATAAGGAACGGTTCTGCCTCCCTGCGCAAATCCTCCCTCTGAAGAAGCGGAATCTTCTCTAAATCCTCCTTGCTCGTCTCCTCGCTCTGATAGGCAAGCAGCTCCTGCGTCCGGCGCACCAGCTCCTCCAGCTCTTCCCTTGTCAGCGACTCCTTATACTGCCGCAGCTTTTCTGCGAGCTGTCCGTCCCTGACAGAGGTCAGACCCTTGACCGGCACTACAACTACGGTCGCAGCATGAGGATTGTCCAGCAAAAACTCTTTTGTCAGCTTTTCAAAGTAATCGGTATCGATTTTCGCCTTAAGCTGACGGAACGTCTCGTTTGCCTCGATGTGAAGAAACGGCTTTTCCTCGTCATAGAGCCAGCTGTCGAGCGCCTGCAGCCCATACATCAGCCCCTTCGGATACGAGCCGAAGTCCGCTTCCTTATATTTAAACTCATAATAGGAAAGCCCTGCCTTTAATGACTTTTTGTTCAGTCCCTTTTCGGTGAGCTCTTTGAGCACCTCCCGGATTGTCCGGACAAACTCCTCCTTCTGCTCAAGGCTCGCACCCTTTGCGACGATGGAAAAGTACGGCTGGTAAACACCGTTGTCGTAAAGGCTGTACACGTCCCTGCCGATGCCCTTGTCGATCAGCGCCTTTTTAAGCGGCGCTCCCGGTGCAGAGCAGAGTGCGTAATCGAGAATCTGGAATGCCACATATTTTTCCCGGTCCAGACTTGTTGAAACGCTGGCGTTGTACGACAGGTAGGTTCCTTCCTCGTCCTCCTCCCCGTCCGTGACCGAGTATTCCTTCTGCACATAGACCGGCTCGTCAAACGGCTTTTGCAGGGAGATATGGGAATCGATGTCCAGATACTCGTATTTTCCGAGATACTGCTCGTCAATATACGCAAGCTTCTCCGCCATATCCATATTTCCGTACAGATAGATATAGCTGTTCGACGGATGATAGTATTTTCTGTGGAAATCCAAAAACTGCTCGTAGCTTAAATCCGGAATATTCTCCGGGTCTCCGCCGGACTCGTAGGAGTAGGCGTTATCCGGGTAAAGTGCATTGAGCACGCTGCGCTCGAGCACATCATCCGGCGAGGAAAAGGCACCCTTCATCTCATTGTAGACGACACCATTATACTTGATCTCATCCTCAGGCTTCTCAATATGATAGTGCCAGCCCTCCTGCATAAATATTTTCTCTTCCTTATAAATATTCGGGTAAAACACAGCATCCAGATATACATGCATCAGATTGTCAAAATCCTTATCGTTGCAGCTCGCCACCGGATAAACGGTCTTGTCCGGGTAAGTCATCGCATTTAAAAAGGTATTGAGGGAGCCCTTTGCCAGCTCGACAAACGGATCCTTGAGCGGATATTTGTCCGAGCCGCATAAAACAGAGTGTTCGATAATATGCGCTACACCGGTGCTGTCCTTCGGCGGTGTCCGAAAGCCGATATAGAACACCTTATTCTCATCATCGTTTTCCAAAAGCACAATTCTCGCTTTTGTCTTTTTGTGTCTCAGAATGTAACCTGTGGAATTTAAATCCTTCACATCCCTCTTCTCCACCAATTCGTATGCACCGACTTTTTGTAAATCCATGCGTTTTTCCTCCATTTTCTTTTTTATACACTTAGGTAGTTGCGAAACGCTTCGAGACCCGGACGGATATGTACAAAATAACGAAACTCGGGCTCCAAGCGGTGGCTGAGTCGCCCTCGTTTTCGTTATTTTGTACATATCCTGATATCGGGAAGGATGTTTCGCAATCATCTATTTTATACACTAATAGAAAGAAGCTTCAGCTTCTTGAAATGAATCTCCCGTATCAGGAAATCCCTCTGTGCGGCGTGCAGCGTCTCATCCTGCAGCAGCTCTCTTATCGTATAGGTGCGGCTTTCGTATTCCGGCTCCTGCTTCCCCTTCTGCTCTGCCCATCTGGCAAAGACGACCTCGATCGATGCTTTCAGCTGCTCATACAAAAGAAAGCTGTCCGAATCCTCAGTCAAAGTGAGAAGATGCTCCTCCACCACCGTCTCAAGCGGCACCTCCCGCTTGATGACCCGCCGAATCACCCGCTTAAGCTGCAGCGGTGCGTCGTCCGCTTCCGCCAGCTCCTCATAGGTGCATCTCCCTCCGAAATACACATGGGAGAAGTCCTGTATCACATATTTAAAATCCTGCTGTGCAACTTCCATCTGCTAGTCATCCTCTTCTCTGGCGATATCGTTGAT
>JAFUZE010000249.1 GCA_017476765.1 Lachnospiraceae bacterium | reverse complement strand
CGCCGAAACTGCATGGCAATCGTGTAGAGCATATCCTCATCGCCCTTTAAAAAGCGTCTTGCCTGAATCAGAAATTCATCGTTCATGACAGCAAGATTTTTAAAGGAATTCACATTGCCGAAATCCCGATATATTCTGTCTGACGGAATGTATTCCGCCATCAGCTTTGTCCTGCCCAAAAGCGCATCATTTCCGAGAAATTCCATCGGGAGGCTGATTCCCATCAGCTGAAAGCCGTCGACATGGAATTCCGTCACCCAGTATTTGAGAACCTCATAAATAAACGAATGCGGCGTACGGTCTCCGAAATAGATGCGCATGATACATTCGATTCCGTTTCGGTGCAGCTCCCGAATCATCCGCTTACATTCCGTCACCGCATCGTCCGAATAGGAAAAGGAAGCCTTCGGTGCAAAATACTGTGCATCGCCGAAGCCCCAGTAATTGATCTTGTA
Organism: Lachnospiraceae bacterium; assembly: GCA_017476765.1. GTDB lineage: Bacteria > Bacillota > Clostridia > Lachnospirales > Lachnospiraceae > JAFUZE01. The sequence goes on along the minus strand of JAFUZE010000249.1, from coordinate 5,565 downwards.
CTCCCATGTTTGCTTCTCCTTATCGAGAAACGGCTTGATATTCTCCTGTATTTCCTTATATTCTCTGTTTACGATAATCTCATCAAAATCATAAAACGGCATGCACACAATCGCAGTAATACCTAACTGCTTCAAATACGGAAGCTTCTCAACGACCCCCGCAAAGGTTCCCTTTGCCTTGACCTTAGACGACGTGTGCTTGGTAAAGCCCCTCACATGCAGCCCGTAAAAAATGCTCTCATGAAAAGGAATGGCAGGAAACGTATCTCCCTCCCAGTCAAACGTATGAGATTGATACGAATAAGATAACTGCCGCTTTGCCGCATGATAAACGCCCCACCTTCTGCGTCCGTTTACGCGTCTGGCATAAGGGTCTGCAATCATTTTATCATCCGCATACAACTGATACGTAAATTCCTCCAGCAAAAAGTCCTTCAGAAGAATGGTATACAGATTCCCCACCTTGTATGCTTGATTGAAAGGAATTTTCACACTGTTCTTATGCGGCGGTGTAATAACAATCCCGCACTCCCTTTTGCAGGAAACAGGAAGCGCAATATTGATTCCTTCCTTTACTCTGCTTATACCGAGAGGATATGGTTGTCCCATCGTCTGCTCGAAATTTGCTGTCATATGTTTCTCCTGTATCCAATGTCTTAAAATTTAGTCTGTTTTTTATTCTATCATAAAAAATCTGTTTTTACCAGACAATCCTCGGCAGAACCTTTCTCACCTCATCGTGAATCGCAACCGTAGCCTGCTTGTCCGAGTAGTGTTCGTTTTTGGAAATCAGCACAAGCCTTTTCGTCTGAAAATATTTCAAAATCTCCATCACGGAGGAATCACAAAAATTCGTCCCCAGAATCATAAGCATATCCGCCTGCTGACACGCATTGGCAGCAGCCGTCATCACATCGTTGCGCACCATTTCCCCGTTGAGCCGGATTGCCGGGCGGACGTTGGCACCGCACCTTGTACAGCGCGGTATTCCCTTTGCGTTTCTGACATAATCCAGCGAATAAGTCATCCCGCACTTCGTGCAGTAATTGTTGTAAATATTCCCCCGAAGCTCGATCACATGATATATTCCCGCTTTCTGGGGCAGATTATAGATGTTGCTCGTGACGCAGGCACGCAGCTTGCCCCACTCTTCAATCTGCCGGATTGCGTGAAAGGTCTCGTTCGGAGTCGTCTCCAGAGACAAAATTTCGTCATGGTAGAACCGATAAAAGAAGTCGGTCCTGGCACTGTAAAAACCGGTTGAGTATATTTCTTCGGGGCTGTAATGATATTTTTCCTCAATGCGGTATGCCTCATCCTGATTGAAAAGGTTGATCGCACCGCACTCCATCGCTGCGCCGATGCCGATAAAACACACGACCTGCTGCGATTCGTAAAGCATCTTTTTCACACGTTCGATTTTACTTTCCGTTGTCTCCATCCTGCGTACCTCCTCTCGTTTCCTATGATATTATTGTAAAAATTCGGTCTGGGAATGTCAACCGAATTTCCAAAAAACCTCTTTTCAAAAGAAAATATTCGTGTTATTCTAGCAAAAAACATTGCGTTTCAAAGCGTTTCGCAAGGCAAGGAGATCTGTATGAACAAAAATGGCAGCACGCAGGATTACAACGAAGAAGATATGACCGTCACGCTCGAGCTGGACGGCGGCACGGTGGAATGTTCCATCGTCACGATTTTTTCTGTCCATGATCGGGATTATATTGCCCTTCTCCCTATGGATGAGAATGGCGAGTCTGCGGACGGCGAAGTATGGCTCTACCGTTACTCCGAAAATGAAGCGGATCCGAATGAGGAGCCGGTTCTTGAGTACATCGATGATGACGAGGAATATGATGCGGCGGCGGATGCTTTTGACGAATTTCTGGACAATGAGGCCTTTGACGCATTGCAGTGATCTCATCACTCTGCGAGCGAAGCCCGTACCATGCACAAAACAGGCTGAACCGGCATGGTGCAAGCTAAGACGCGTCAAACAGTTCCGGAAATATCGGAGATGATCTGAGCTCCTCTGCAAACGGCGAAGGCTTTTTCTGCCGGTCCGACACATACGAGATCGTCAGGGAGTCGCGCGCCCTCGTCATTGCGACATAGAACATGCGTCGTTCCTCCTCCAATTCCTCTGTCGTATGCGCCTTTTTGTGCGGAATCAGATGTTCATTTACAAACGGAAGGAACACATGGTCAAATTCCAGCCCCTTTGAGCCGTGATAGGTCAGCAGGTGGATGCGCATTTTTTCCTCCTCCTTTTTCTTCGGGGCTTCCTCATCCGGCAGATTCGCTGCTTCCCGCAGCCAGTCCTTCACATTCGGATACCGCTTTGCCTGCTGCTTGAGCCTGTCCCACAGCTCCCTAACACGCGCCCTTTCCTGCGTGCTTTTTCCCGCCAGATACCATTTCTCATAGCCGATGATATACAGAATATAACAGACGCAGCCATAGCTGTCTAACGACCGCATAGTTCGCATATCGTCCTTTAATTTTTTGAGTTGCAAAAACACCTCGTTATCAACGTTTTCGGTTAAAGCCAGCTCTTCATTTCGCTCCGGCATGCACCACGCCTTCTGATACCTTGCAAGGCAGACATCCAAATCCACGACCGCCTCCTCCAGATACAAAGCGCTCAAAAAGCGCTCCGGCCGGTTCAAAACCGGAAGCAGATCTTTTCGTTTCCTTCCCTCAAAAGCATACCTCAGATACGAGAGCACGTCCCGCACTGCCTCCTCCTCATAAAACGGCGTTGTCTCCTGCCTAACCGGACATGTCATGCCGCTCTCCTCAAGCCTTGCATGCAGCACCGGGAAGCGGGCTGCCGTGCGGCACAGGATGGCGATGCTGCTTCCTCCGTCTGCTTTTCTGAGGCTTTTGATCTTCTCAAGAAGGAACTCCAGCTCCTCCTCCTCGCTTTTCGCAGCGATGAGCGACACGCTGCCCTCCTCCTCCCTGTGCCCGCGCAGCTGCTTTTCAAAGCGCTTTGTATTGTGGGCGATGAAGCGGTCCGCGGCTGCGAGCACCTGACGGGAGGAGCGGAAATTTTCAAGGAGCGGAAGCTGTGCAGCATCGGGATAGTGCTCCAAAAAGCGGAGCATGACCGAAGGATCCGCTCCCCGGAAGCTGTAAATAGACTGATCGTCGTCCCCGACCACGAAAAGATTTCGGGTCTTTTGTGCCAAAATGCCGAGCGCCTGCAGCTGAATATTGTTCGTATCCTGAAATTCGTCCACAAGCAGATAGCGAAAACAGGACTGCCACCTCTGCCTAAGCTGCCGGTTCTGCGTAAGCAGGGTCAGGCATTCCGACAAAATGAGATCAAAATCGAGCCTGTTCCGGAGCCGGCATTCTCTTATGTAGGCAGAGACAAACGCCAGAAATTCCTCCTGCTCCATCGACTGCTCCGGCAGACAATTCGTATTCAGATAGCAGCTGATGCCTTCGCTTAAAACGGGAATTTTTTGCTGAATGACCGATAGGTCCGAATATCTTGTGTACAAAAGCTGTGTCAAAAGCTGTGTTTTTTCCTTCCCGGACAAAACCTTGCACTGTGCATAGCGTTCATCCGAGAGTAACATGCGGTAAAAGATCGAATGGAAGGTGCCGAAAGCGGCAAGGGAAGCTTCTTTGCAGATCGATACGCAGCGGGTCCTCATCTCCAAAGCCGCAGCCTTTGTGAAGGTGAACACCGCAATCTGCGCCGGCGGAACATTCTTTTGCTGTATCAGATGTGCGATTCTGTTTGTGATGACAAACGTTTTCCCACAGCCCGGACCCGCTAAAACAAGAGCCGGTCCGTCCGTGTGGGTAATCGCCTGTCTTTGCTGCTCATTGCAGAGAGAAAAATCAACCATTTGCCTCTTTTAAAAGTGCAATCCCTTTCTCAATTCTTGCAATGCTCTCCTGCTTTCCGATCACTTCCATAATCTCCGTCGCACCCGCCGGTGTCATCTGCTTGCCCGAAACGGCAGTGCGAATCGGCCACATCACGTAGCCGTTTTTACACCCTTTCTCCGCCACATATCCTGTGAGCGTCTGATAGAGTGCGTCGTTGCTGTAATCTGTCTGCTCCTTTAAAAGCGGAAGCACCTCCGTGAGTACCTCGAGCGAGGAGGCAAGCGTCGTCTTCATCTTTTTGTGTGCGTACATAGACGCATCGTACTCCGGAAGCATCTCAAAAAAGTCGATCAGCTCCGGGATGTCCGGAAATACCTCAATCCGGGTCTTGACCATCGCTGCGATCTTCGATAAATCCAGATCCTTCTTGATCACCTCCTGCATATAAGGAAGTGCCATCTCATAAAAGCGGTCAAAATCCATCGCCTTAATGTACTCGCCGTTCATCCATTTCAGCTTCGTGTAATCAAACACTGCCGGAGATTTGGACATATGATGATAGTCAAACACCTTGATCAGCTCTTCCAGCGAAAAAATCTCCCGGTTATCCTCCGGAGACCAGCCCAAAAGAGCGACAAAATTGACGACCGCCTCGCTCAAAAAGCCCTGTGCGATCAAATCCTCGTACGAGGAATGCCCGCTGCGCTTTGAGAGCTTGTGATGCTCCTCGTCCGTGATGAGCGGACAATGCACATATGTCGGAATCTCCCATCCGAATGCATCATAAAGGCGGTTGTACTTCGGCGACGAGGACAAATATTCATTTCCCCGCACAACATGGGTGATGCCCATCAGATGATCATCGACCACATTCGCAAAATTGTACGTCGGATATCCGTCCGATTTAATCAGAATCATATCGTCAAGCTCGGCGTTGTCCACCGTGATATCCCCGTATATATCGTCGTGAAATGTCGTCGTCCCCTCCGTCGGATTGTTCTGACGGATGACGTACGGCTTTCCGGCAGCCAGATTTGCCTCGATCTCCTCCTTGGAGAGATGCAGGCAATGCTTATCGTAGACGTTGATTTCCTTCCCGTCAATGACCTGATGCAGGGAAGCAAGCCGCTCTTTATCGCAAAAGCAGTAATATGCCTGTCCTTTGTCGATCAGCTTTTTCGCATATTCCAAATACAATCCCGATTTCTGCCGTTCGCTCTGCACATACGGTCCGCATCCCTTATCCTTGTCCGGTCCCTCATCGTGAAGCAATCCCGTCTTTTCCAACGTCCGGTTGATAATATCCACAGCGCCCTCCACCAGACGCTCCTGATCGGTGTCCTCGATGCGCAGAATAAAATCTCCGCCCTCGTGCTTCGTGATCAAATACGAATATAACGCTGTTCTCAAGTTGCCCACATGCATGCGCCCGGTCGGGCTCGGAGCAAATCTTGTTCTTATTTTGCTGCTCATTTTCTTAATACTCCTTCTTAGCTTTTCTCAGTCTTTCTCCGTCTTTCTTTTCTCAGACTTTCTTTTCTCAGACTTTCTTTTTCAGTCTTTCTTTTCTCGGACTTTTAATGCTTAGCCTTCCATCTCTTTTTACTGCATTTTGTCCAAGTTTGCGGCATTTCTTTTGTTTCTTTTCCGATTCTGCTCTTTCGTTCTTATAGTTTCTGGTTATTTTGTCTGTTCCTCTTTTTCAGGCAGCCTTCG
>JAFUZE010000022.1 GCA_017476765.1 Lachnospiraceae bacterium | reverse complement strand
GGCTTATCAAAGTCTGATAGGTAAAAAATTAAATGAGAGTGACCAGCTGATTCTGGATAAGACGACACTGATTTTGAAGCTGCAGCGTAAATATGATTCCTTCCTGAATTATCAGAGCATGGGAAATGCTGAGTATGCCTGCAATGCGCTTCTTGGCGGCTACAAGTTTTATAAGGAATCATATGAGACTGCTGTGCAGTATAATATTCTGGATGAATTTGAAATGATTAAGAAGATGATTGTCGATGCACTTTGGAATACGTTTGGCATTTCGGAGGAAAAGGCGGATGAGCTGAATGCCATCGAGGATGCAGTGCAGTACAAAGAGAGCATAAGACAAATCTTGCAGGATAAACCATCCGAAAATACGGCTGTGGAAGATGCTTCGCCGAGCTATAACGAGACACCTGATGAATTGCCGGATATTCTGGATGAGGAGCAGGAAATGATTCAACAGATGGACGAATAACGGTCTGGATTGTGCAAAATGACTTGGAGGAAATGACATGATAGCGATCATCGATTATGATGCGGGCAATATTAAAAGTGTGGAAAAAGCAGTTACGGCGCTCGGACAGGAGGTCTGTGCTACCAGAAATCATGAAGCGATTTTGAAAGCTGAAAAGGTGATTTTGCCGGGTGTCGGCGCTTTTGGAGATGCGATGGAAAAAATCCGCAGCTATGGACTGGAATCTGTCATTCGGGAAGTGGTAAAGAGAAGGACTCCGTTTTTAGGAATTTGTCTTGGGCTTCAGCTGCTTTTTGAAAAGAGCGAGGAAAGTCCGGGAGTGGAAGGGTTGTCCATTTTAGAGGGAGAGATTTTGCGGATTCCGGACGAGAACAATTTGAAAATACCGCATATCGGCTGGAATTCCTTAAGCTTCCCGAATCAGGGGCGGCTTTTTAAGGGAATTGAGGAAGAAGCTTATGTGTATTTCGTACATTCCTATTATTTGAATGCGCGGGATAAGGACATCGTCACAGCAACGGCGGAGTACGGTGCACATATAGAGGCTTCTGTTGAGAAGGGAAACATTTTTGCCTGCCAATTCCATCCGGAGAAAAGCTCGGAGGTAGGTCTGAAAATTATCAGGAACTTTATCGAGCTGGAAGGGAAGGGGGAATAGGATGCATACGAAAAGAATTATTCCGTGCCTTGATGTACACGCAGGAAGGGTCGTAAAGGGTGTCAATTTTGTGAATTTACAGGATGCGGGCGATCCTGTTGCCATTGCCGCCGCTTATGATCAGGCGGGTGCAGATGAGTTAGTGTTTTTGGATATCACTGCTTCCTCGGATGCGAGAGCTACTGTTGTTGAGATGGTAAGGAAGGTTGCAGAGCAGGTTTTTATTCCTTTTACGGTCGGCGGCGGCATACGGACGGTCGAAGATTTTAAGGCGATTTTGAGGGAAGGGGCGGATAAGGTATCTGTCAACTCCGCTGCTATTAACCGGCCGGAGCTGATTGCAGAGGCGGCGGATAAATTCGGCAGCCAGTGTGTGGTCGTGGCGATTGATGCGAAGAGAAGGGCAGACGGAACAGGCTGGAATATATACAAAAACGGCGGACGAATCGATATGGACATCGATGCCGTTGAGTGGGCGATGAAGGCGGAAAAGCTTGGAGCGGGTGAAATACTTTTAACGAGTATGGACTGCGACGGAGCAAAGACAGGATATGATCTTGCGCTGACACGGACTGTGGCAGAGAATGTGTCCATTCCGGTCATCGCATCCGGAGGGGCAGGAACATTGGAACACTTTAAGGATGCCTTTGTAAAAGGAAAGGCGGAGGCAGCTCTCGCAGCTTCCTTGTTTCATTTTAAGGAACTGGAGATCCGGCAGGTCAAAGAGTATTTAAGAGGAGAAGGAATTTCGGTGAGACTTTAAAAAGGAATCATTTACCGATTTTAGAGTCCTGATTTTAGAAGAAAAAGACAGTTGGCGTGTTATAAACAGAACTGTCTTTACCTGACGGAATGATTTATACAAAAATACCAAAAAGAGGAATGACATATGGCTGCAATCGCAAATGACTGGCTGGAACCTTTAAGCCCGGAGTTTAAGAAAGAGTATTATCGAAAACTGTATCAAAAAGTACGGGAAGAATATGCGACGCATGTAGTTTTTCCGCCGAGCGATGAGATTTTCAGCGCGTTTGCCCTGACACCGCTTAAGGATGTGAAGGTCGTCATCATTGGGCAGGATCCGTATCACAATGTCGGACAGGCACATGGGCTTTGCTTTTCCGTAAAGCCGGAGGTGGATATTCCGCCGTCCTTAGTCAATATTTACAAGGAATTGCACGATGATCTGGGCTGTTATATTCCCAATAACGGCTATCTGGTCAAATGGGCAAGGCAGGGCGTGCTTATGCTGAACACCGTACTGACAGTGCGTGCACATCAGGCAAATTCCCACAGGGGGATTGGATGGGAGGAATTCACCAATGCGGCAATCCGCATATTAAATGAGCAGGACAGACCGATTGTGTTTATCCTGTGGGGAAGTCCGGCTCAGACAAAGAAAAAGATGCTGGATAATCCGAAGCATTTGATTCTGGAAGCGCCTCATCCGAGTCCGCTTTCGGCGTACAGAGGGTTTTTCGGAAGTAAACCATTTAGCAAAACGAATGATTTTTTGTCTCAAAATGGCATGGAACCTATTGACTGGCAAATTGAAAATGTTTAGTATAGGATAGAAAACGTGATAAGAAGGAACAAAAACAATAAAGGAAAGGATTGTATGAACGATCTTGGAAGAACAGGATATGTTCGCTTGATATGGGTACTGAATTATGAAAAAAGAGGCTTTTGTGACAAAGGAACAGATTGAGGAAATTGTAAAGACATATCCGACTCCTTTTCATATTTATGATGAGAAGGGAATCCGGAAAAATGTGGAGGCACTCAAGGAAGCCTTCGCATGGAATAAAGGATATAAGGAGTTTTTTGCGGTAAAGGCAACGCCGAATCCGTTTTTGATTCAGATTTTGAAGGAGTATGGCGTGGGCTGTGACTGTTCCTCAAAGACAGAGCTGATGCTCTCGAAGGCAATCGATGTGACCGGCAGTGACATTATGTTTTCCTCCAATGACACACCGGCGGAGGAGTTTGTCTATGCAAACAAGATCGGGGCTACGATCAACCTCGATGATTTTACACATATTGAGTTTTTGGAAAAGACATTAGGCAAATTGCCGGAGACGCTGAGCCTTCGTTTCAATCCGGGTGGTGTGTTTACGATCAGCACGGATATTATGGACAACCCCGGCGATGCCAAGTACGGACTGACGACAGAGCAGTTGTTTGAGGGGTATCGTATCCTGAAAGAAAAGGGCGTTAAGAGGTTTGGTCTGCACGCCTTCCTGGCAAGCAATACCGTGACAAATGAGTATTACCCGACTTTGGCTAAAACGTTATTTGATGTTGCGGTTCAAATCAAGGAGAAGGTCGGTGTGAGCCTGTCGTTTATCAATTTATCCGGCGGTATCGGCATCCCTTACCGCCCGGAGCAGGAGCCGAACGATATCAAGGTCATCGGTGAGGGAGTCAGAAAGGTATTTGAGGAGGTGCTCGTGCCTGCAGGACTTGGTGATGTGGCAATCTACACCGAGCTTGGCCGCTTCATGATGGGACCGTATGGTCATCTGATCACGAAGGCAATTCATGAAAAGCACACGCACAAGGAGTATATTGGCTGCGATGCGTGCGCAGTAAATTTGATGAGACCTGCGATGTATGGCGCATATCACCATATTACGGTACTCGGCAAGGAACAGGAGCCGTGCGATCACAAATATGATGTGACAGGCTCCTTATGTGAAAACAATGACAAATTTGCGATTGACCGGATGCTTCCGAAGATTGAGATCGGCGATTATCTGGCAATTCACGATACGGGAGCGCATGGCTTTGCAATGGGCTATAATTATAACGGAAAGTTAAAATCGGCAGAGCTTCTGCTTAAGGAGGATGGAAGCGTACAGCTGATTCGCCGTGCCGAGAAGCCGAGTGATTATTTTGCGACTTTTGACTGCTTTGATTTTTATGAGAAGATTTCCAGAGAATTTTAGGTTTTTAAGTATGGCTGTAATCCTGACTTTCGTTACCATTCACGGCCTAACCGTCCGCGAATGGTAACGCATATCGCCCATGCAAAATCGCCTGCGGCGATGGGCGATATGTTGGTAATTGTACTATATTAGAGCTTCACTGTGAAGTAAATGCGCAGTGAGCCGTGAATAGTAACTGACTTTCAGCTTCAAAAGAGGAAAATTTGACAAAACACTTGAAAAAGACAATCGAATATGATAATATTCTATTTGGTCGTTCGATTGGAAGGACGATAAAATGGGCGGGCAGCCTGATATTGTGAATAAGCAGGAGTGTCGGAATGGCAGACGCATCAGACTCAAAATCTGACGCTGGCAACAGTGTGTGGGTTCAAGTCCCATCTCCTGCATGTTTGAGAACAGCCCGGAAAGTGGTGCTTTGATAGAGAGCATCGGCTTTTCGGGCTGTTTTTAGGTAACGATTCTTTTTACCTGCTCCGTTTCCATAGCATGTGTATATACGGTGCGCATGACATACGGAGTTTTATTTTTTGAGTTTTTTCCTCAATTCCACCACTTCGCCAATGATCTTGGCAGGCTGATCAAGAATCTCTCAGTTCATCAGATAGAAACAATAGAAAGAATATTCAGAAAACGCAACAATTTTATTCTAAGGGTTGGTTTTCATGCGGATTTATAATATAATCGTGTTGTCTGATTGGCGTGAGAAGAGCTTGGCTGCCGTAAGCCCATGAGAAGCGTTATAGGAGAAGGATATGTTTGAGGAGATATTCAAAAGAAAGCGATTACTTCCGGATAGGCTGCCCTTATATGGTTTTCGGAACGATGGAGAGGCATGGCTTTATGAAACGGATATTTTGAACAGAGAATTTGCTCTTTCTGTCTGCATCGCAGAAAGCGGAGCGGTCGATACAAAAGTTGTCGAGAAAGAAACCGGGGAAGAATATGTCCTTTATAAGACAGGAGCGGTCGGAACTTATGTAGGCGAAGTCCGCGCGGCAATAGAGGAAGTTTTGCATGCGATAGCAGGTGCATGCTTTGAAACTGCGGTATTTAAGACCGGGCAGGCTCAGAGGATTATCGAATATGTCAGAGCTGTTTATGGGGATGAACTGGAATTTCTCTGGGCAAAGACTCCGGATAATGCGATCTGGCGAAGAAAAGATAACGAAAAATGGTATGGAGTTATCCTCACGATTCCAAAGAACAGATTAGGTTTTGCTTCCGACGAAAGGATAGAAATCATAGACCTGCGGATACAGCCGGAGCGGATGGAGGAGCTGCTCGCACAGGAGCATTATTATCCCGGCTGGCATATGAACAAAAAGCACTGGTTCACCGTGATTTTGGATGACGGTGTGACGGATCAGGAGCTGTGCAGACGCATTGATGAAAGCTATGCGCTGGCAGGAAGGACGAAATAGGTTAAGCTTTGAGCTGTGTTATGATACAAAGGTACAATTTGCTGCGCATCAATTCTTTGCGATTCAAACGGGAAAAGAGAGGGAAGCGGTAATATCGGCTCTTTTGTTCTTCACAAATTTATGATAAGATATTCCTTGTAGGCAAATGGATATGTCTGGCATGCAGTCCATTGAGACGGCAGAAGATACTTTTCTGTTAAGATCGGCTGTGAATGAAGCGAATCAGAGCAGATCAAAATGAAAAGTAAATACAATGTATAAGAGGGTTAGAAGATGAAAATCAGAATTACAAATGCAAGAATCCTGACGATGGAGGAGCCGATCGGCATAATCAGAGGAGAACTCCATGTGACGGACAATCGAATCACCTATGTGGGAGAGATTCTTAAGGAGAGCGAACTGATTCAGGACGGAAAACCGGTGGAGTTTGATCGGGTCATCGATGCGGAGGGAAATCTGCTGATGCCGGGCTTTAAAAATGCGCACACACATTCGGCGATGACATTTCTGCGTTCCTATGCGGAGGATCTGCCGCTCAAGGAATGGCTGTATGAGAAGGTTTTCCCGATGGAGGCAAAGCTGACACCGCAGGATATTTATGATCTGTCCATTTTAGGGATCATGGAGTATCTGACAAGCGGAATCACGGCGAACTTTGATATGTACATGTCCCCGGAATTTGCGGCGAAGGCTTCGGTGGACTGTGGCTTTCGGACGGTGATCTGTGGCAGTGCGAATGATTTCGGCGGCACAAAGGAATCGCTGCGCCGCGAGTATGAGACGCTGAATAACTATCATGACTTAATCACATATATTTTAGGATTTCACGCAGAATATACTACAAGTAAGGAGCTTATGACGGACATTGCAGATTTGGCAAAGGAACTAAGGACCCCGGTCTATCTGCACAACTCCGAGACGAAGGAGGAGGTCGAGGGCTGTATCGAGCGTTACGGAATGACACCGACCGTATTTCTCGACAGCATCGGGATGTTTGATTACGGCGGAGGCGGCTTCCACTGCGTGCATATGAGCAGCGAGGATCTGGATGTCTGCCGGAAGCGGAACCTCTATGTCGTGACGAATCCGGGTTCCAATACAAAGCTTGCCAGCGGAATCGCACCGATCAGTGAGATGCTTGAGCGAAAGATTCCGGTGGCGATCGGAACGGACGGCCCTGCGAGCAACAACTGTCTGGATATGTTCCGTGAGATGTTCCTTGTGACAGGACTTCAAAAGCTGCAGAACATGGATGCGCAGGCAGTCAGCGCAAAGGAAGTTTTAAAGATGGCGACCGTAAACGGGGCGCTGGCAATGGGACTTACGGAATGCGATACGTTATCGGTCGGGAAATATGCGGATCTGATCATGATCGATCTGTGTCAGCCAAACATGCAGCCGATGAATAACATCGAAAAAAATCTTGTGTTCAGCGGAAGCAAGCAGAATGTCAAAATGACGATGGTAAACGGTAAGATTTTGTATGAGGACGGAAGGTTCTATATCGGAAGGGAGCCGAAGGAGGTTTACCGGAAGGCGAACGAAATTATTGCCCGTATGACCGGTGAGACCCGGGAACAGTAACAGGGCAATCGTATGCGGTTATCTTAAGAAGCAGCTGCATGGCAAGAGGGATGACAAATGGACTGTCTGGAAGCAGAAAAGAAGATTCCCCTTTTTTTGGAGAATCGGATGGATGAAAAGGAAATCAGGGATTTTGTGGAGCACATCGAGACCTGCCCGGAATGCAGGGAGGAGCTTGCCATTCATTTTCTGGCATCCGAGGGCGTGGCGATTATCGAGGAGGGTGAGAGCTTTGATCTGGATAAGGAGCTGGATGAAAGACTGTACGGCTCACTGAAAAAATACGAGTCCAAGAGCTCTCTCTGGACTGGATTGTGGATGACAGAGGGGATTGCTATTCTGATTATCATAGCGATTTTCCTGTACGCATTTTTGTGAGGAAGGAACGAAAAATGGGCGAGAAGCTAGTACTAATTGACGGACACAGCATATTGAACAGGGCGTATTACGGAGTGCCGGAGCTGACAAATGCGGAAGGCTTTCATACGAATGCCATCTACGGTTTTTTGAATATTATGTTTAAAATTCTAGAGGAGGAAAAGCCCCAGTATCTGATTGTTGCGTTCGATGTGAAGGCAAAGACCTTCCGGCACGAGATGTATGAGGCTTACAAGGGGACGAGAAAGCCGATGCCCGAAGAGCTTCGGGAGCAGGTTCCGGTCATGAAGCAGGTGCTTGAGGCAATGCAGGTTGCGATTGTCGAGAAGCCGGGATTTGAGGCGGATGATATTTTAGGGACGCTTGCAAAAAGAGCCGAGGCGGAGGGCATGGAGGTATCGCTCGTCTCCGGTGACCGCGATCTGCTCCAGATTGCAACGGCGCATATCAAAATCCGCATTCCCAAGACAAAAGGTGCAAGGACGGAGGTCGAAGATTATTACGAGGACGATGTGCTTGCAAAGTATCAGGTGACGCCGACGCAGTTTATCGAGCTCAAGGCGCTTATGGGAGATACCGCCGATAACATACCGGGCGTGCCGAAGATCGGGGAAAAGACGGCGACCAGCCTGCTTCTCAGCTATCAGACGATCGACGGAATTTATGAGCATCTGGATGAAATTACGAAAAAATCGGTGAAGCAGACGCTTTCCGAGAACCGCCATATGGCAGACCTCTCCAAAGCGCTTGCGACGATCTGTACGACTGCAGAGCTTGATGTGAGCTTTGAGGATGCGAAGCTTTCAGGACTTTACACGAAGGAGGCACTAAAGCTCTTTCAAAAGCTGGAATTTAAAAATATGCTGGGTCGCTTTGACGATGCGCTCAAGGAGACGAACCTTGCGCTTCGGCAGACTTATGCAGATACAGCGAAAGGCATGCGGGAGATTTTGGAGAAATGCCGCAGGGCGGAATATTTTTCTTATTACTTTGTGGAAGGACAGCCGGAAACGGCATCTTCGCTGACACCGCTTGAGCGTATGATGAATGGAGAGCCTGACAGTGAGATCGCTGTCTTGGGCGTGGCGCTGTGCTGGGAGAGGGAAAGTGCTGCGTTTGTGAGGGTTTCCGGTGAGATTACTCCGGAAGGGCTGCTGGAGGCAGTGACCGGGCTGGTGACAGGTGACAGAGCGGGGAAGGCGGTTTCCTTTGACTGCAAAAAATCGTATGACTACATCTATTACCACACGCAGATGCAGGAGAAGAACGAAACGGACTCGCTTTTTGATGTAAAACTGGCTGCCTATCTGATCAATCCTTTAAAGAGCGAATATACGCTGGAGGATATTGCGGGCGAATATGCGTCGGTTCTCATGGAAAGCAGGCAGCAGCTTTTCGGGAAGCAGACTTTGACGGAAGTCTTTTCGGAGAATCCTGATGCGTTCTTAAGCTATGCATGTCTGCGCAGCTATTGTATTTACGCCTCCTATGAGAAGCTGGCGGAGGCTTTGCGCAGTGCACAGATGGAGAAGCTGTTTTATGAGATGGAAATGCCTTTGACGTATGTGCTCTATGAGATGGAAAAGGAAGGGGTTCTTGTAAAAGGGCATGAACTGGATGTCTATGCAGAAACTTTGACTGTGAAGATCGAAGAGCTCGAGCAGAAGATTTATGATACGGTCGGGGAGCCGTTCAACATCAATTCCCCAAAGCAGCTCGGAGAAATACTGTTCGGGAAAATGAATCTGCCGGGTGG
>JAFUZE010000248.1 GCA_017476765.1 Lachnospiraceae bacterium | reverse complement strand
TTGGCTGATTCTTCCGTTTTTACTGCTTTTGGTTGTGTTGTTACACGTTCTGAATTTTTCTCTCGGAGCCTCGCTTCTGCTCGGCATCCTTTGAATTTTCAGGGTTGCATTACTGTTTATTTGTCAAGGTACTTCTGTTGCTTTCGTGTCATCATTATTCGACACAGCTATGATAGAATAACACATCTTTTTGTGTCTGTCAACACTTTTTAGATCAAACATTTTTTGTAATTTGCCGACCGATGCCTTATCGATACCGTACGTCAAACCATACTGCTGTATGATGTATGACCCGCAACGGTTATTATAATAGCACCTTATTTTTCGTCTGTCAACAACCAATTTCGACCTTTTTTTATACTTTTCTGCTTAAAACTGATACTGCGTACTATTGCCCTGACAGGTCACGGTCAACAGTACACCGTCCACGACACTGTCTTCACTGATCTGTGTGACAATGACATAGGTTGCGGTTTCATCCGGCATCATCATCGTGCTTGCCGTGAGCAAATCGTTATCCAGCATGGTAAGGAGTGCGTTTTGTGTATTTCCGGCAGCACTGACCTTGGCCTTCGCATTTTGGGAAAAAACGTCCAGAAGCTGTTCCTGACCGCTTATATTTGTAACATCAAATTTGAGTACCAACAGCTTTTTCCCTGCACTCGCCGTCATTTGAAAAGCAATATCTCCCTCGTCTGCCCCGGAGTAAGCATCGCAGATCTCATAGGAATTATATGCGATCCGGAAGTCCTGTGCCAGCGACAATACCTCGGCAAGCGACAACGGTGCCGAAGACTGTAGGCTTTGCGCATCCGCCACCTCATTGGCACTGATGACCGGAACATCATCCGGCATCTCCGTCTGTGCGTCCGTTCCATCCGCACTTTCCGAACCGGTATCTGCAAGGTCCTGCTGCACCGTTTCAGTTTGTGCTGCATTCTCCTGCTCCTCAGACATCACCGCACTCTCTTCCTCCGCCGATTCCCTGCGAATCATTTTATTATGGTAACTCCCGCTGTATTTCAGCAGCGTTCCCGTCGCATACTCAACCACCATATTCTGCTGCTGCTGTGACATGGACGGTATTTCATTCCCGCATCCCGTAAGCATCAGGCTGATCAAAGCACACAGGCTGATATATTTTCTTGTTTTCACTGTAAACACCACCTACCGCAAAATCATTCTTATCCATTTTACCATTACTTGGTAGACAATTCAAACCAAAATTCCACACCGGTATCTTTATTGTCCACCCCGAAGCTCTGATTGAGGGATTCCATGATCGCCTTCACAATCGAAAGTCCGACACCGCTTCCGCCGTACTCCCTCGTCCGCGCCTTGTCCACCTTGTAAAATTTATCCCACAGATTCGGCAGCGACTCCTCCGGAATCTGCTCGCCGGTGTTGAACACCTTCACACGTACTTTGTTCTGCTCCTCCATCCGTTCAACGGAAATCATAATCTGTTTGTTAAAAGCGGCATGGTTTAAGGCGTTGGAGAAATAATTCATAAAAACCTCCTCAACCTTAAATTCATCCCCCCACACATAGATCGGTGCGTCCTCCTCAAAAATGACCTGCACTTCCTTCTGTTGGATCAGAATCTCGGATGAGCGCAGATAATTACGGATAAGCTCCACAATGTCAAACCGCTCCATCACGACCGTGTCATCCCCAAACTCCAGCTGATTAAGCGTCAGGAGCTTCTTGACCATAACATTCATTTTGTTCGCTTCGTCCATAATGACATCACAGTAAAATTCCCTGCTCTCGTCATCCTCGTTGATTCCCATCTTAAGACCTTCGGCATAGCCCATGATCAGAGCGATCGGAGTCTTGAGCTCATGTGAGACGTTGGAGAGGAACTCCCTGCGCATTGTATCGATTTTCTCTTTGTTTTCAATATCATTCTGCAATTCATTGTTTGCCGTTTTCAGTTCCGAAATCGTCTGCTGAAGCGTATCGGAGAGCTCATTGATATGCTGCCCCAGTACACCGATCTCATTTTTTTCTTTCCCGTCATACTTGACCTCAAAATCAAGATTTTTCATTTTGGCGGAAATCTGCGCAAGCTGCAGAATCGGTTTTGTGACCCTTCTGGTGACAAACAGCGTGATGATACATCCGGCAAACACCGCAAATATGCCGACATAGGCGAGAAAACGGTTCGCAATCTGGGCGCTGTCCCGGATTCCCTCCAGCGGGCTGCGGATCATATACCAGTATCCGTTATCCAGCGTTCCCCACATTTCAAGGAAATTCGTCTTGGAGCGTTTATCCATCGACTGCTGAATCGTATATTGCTCCCCCTTTTCGATGATCTTATCCGTTGTCTGTACATCCAGAAACAAATGGTCGAGAAGCTGCCCAATCAGAAGCTGTGCCTGGTCATAGCTCGCTGTCGTCTTGACCGTTTCCGAATCCGAATCAATGACAATCATCTCGATATTGTAGGTACCGCTAATCTGTTCAATCTCCAGATCAAACTCGGAATTATCAATATCACCGCTTAGTGCAGCTGTGTTAATCTTATTGTACGCACTGTGCAAAGCGCCCTGTTTTTTTATGAAGTAATATTTTTCCAAAAAAATGCTGTTCAAAAACCAGCAAAGCAGAATGGTTCCTGTCAGCAAAATACCGAATATCCATGCAAACTGTCTGTTCAATGACCGATTCATACTACGACTCTACCTCAAACTTATAGCCCATGCCCCAGATGGTCTTGATATAATTCCCCTTCTCACCCATTTTGCTGCGAAGCTTTTTCACATGCGTATCAATCGTTCGAGCATCGCCAAAATAGTCATAGTTCCAGACATTGTCCAATATCTTTTCTCTGGAAAGGGCAATCCCCTTGTTTTCCATAAAATAAGTCAGAAGCTCAAACTCCTTAAAGCTCAGATCAATCCGGTTCCCGTCAATCGTCACAATATGCGCTGACTTGTCAATCATGATATCTCCTGCGGTCAGACGGCTTTCTGAGTCCTCCTGCATGCTTCTTCGAAGAACCGCCTCGACGCGTGCCACAAGAATCTTCGGGCTGAACGGCTTGGCAATATACTCATCCACACCCAGCTGAAAGCCCAAAAGCTCATCGCGTTCCTCGCTCTTTGCCGTGAGCATGATGATCGGCACCTTCGAGTACTGCCTGATCTCCTTCACCACCTCATACCCGTCCATTTTCGGCATC
>JAFUZE010000247.1 GCA_017476765.1 Lachnospiraceae bacterium | reverse complement strand
CCGCCGGACACCTTGTATCCTCCGCCGCCGAATTTTCCTCCGGCATGCAGAATCGTAAATACAACCTCAACGGCCGGAATACCTGCCTTATGATTGATTCCGACCGGAATACCGCGTCCGTTATCGACGACTGTGATGGAATTGTCTTTGTTGATCGTCACGGTAATCATACTGCAAAAGCCCGCAAGAGCCTCATCCACCGAGTTATCCACAATCTCATAGACCAGATGATGAAGACCTCTGACCGAAGTGCTTCCGATGTACATACCCGGTCTTTTGCGGACAGCTTCAAGACCTTCCAAAATCTGTATCTGATCAGCCCCGTATTCGTTATTGTTGCTCATACTCATCCTCCTATAAACAATTCTGCTCCACCTAAAACATTTTTCCGTCAATTTTCAGATGAAATCGTTCCATCCGTCACCTGAAAAATCTTGTTTATTTCAAAACGATTATTGACAAACTCATCAAGTCCGGTACAGGTAATGATCGTCTGAATCGCTCCGATACTGCTCAAAAGATAATTCTGCCTGTTGCTGTCGAGCTCGGAGAGCACATCGTCGAGCAAAAGCACAGGTGTATCCTTCGTGACTTTTTTTACAAGCTCAATCTCGGAAAGCTTTAACGACAAAGCAGCTGTCCGCTGCTGTCCCTGGGAGCCGTATTTGCGAATATCGATTCCGTTTACGATAAAAGAAAAATCATCCCTGTGAGGACCTGTTGAGGTCAGCTTAAAGCGGATATCCCTGTCCCTGTTTGCCGAAAGCCTTGCCTCAAAATTGTCCTCCGTCGAATCCGGTTCATAGACAACCTGAAGCTCTTCCTTTCCGCCGGATAAATTTTTATGTATGTCAAAAATAATTTCATTTAACTGCTGTGTAAAAAGCCTTCTTCTCTCGATGATCTGCTTTCCGTAGGACAAAAGCTGGGAATCCCAGATCGTAATCGTATCCATCAAATCGGGATTGTTATAAAAATCCTTTAAGAGCTTGTTTCTCTGATTGACAATTTTGTTATATTGATTGAGATTATACAGATAAAATTTATCTAACTGGCAAAGCTCCATATCGACAAATCTTCTTCTCTCACTCGGTCCGTTTTTGATAATGCTCAAATCCTCCGGAGAGAAGAATACCACATTCAAAAGCCCCAACAAATCGGCTGCCTTTTTTATCTTTTGTCCGTTTATGGCGATTCCTTTAGATTTACTTTGTCTAAGATGCATATCTACGCGATATTCTATATTTTCCTTCAAAAGATATGTTCTGATATGTGCTTCCTGCTCCCCGAACCGGATGATTTCCTTATCCTTGCTTCCCTTGTGGGATTTCGTCGTCGCAGACACATAGATTGCTTCAAGCACGTTCGTCTTGCCCTGTGCATTGTCACCGTAGAGAATATTTGTTCCATCCTCAAAATTTAAGCAAAGTGAATCATAATTTCTGAAATTGTTCAGCTCGATAGACTTAATAATCACTTTTTCACCAATATTTCCGATCTTTCATTCATCAATTTCATTTTATTACTATTCTACTGTTACAGTTGTCTGCTCAAAAGTAAAGGTATCTCCCTTATAGAGCTTTCTGCCCCTCTGCGTCTCTGTGGCGCCGTTGACCTTCACAAGACCGTCTAAAACAGCAAACTTGGCATCCACACCGGATTCCACCAGTCCTGCCTTTTTCAGTGCCTGTCCCAGCTTGATATACTCATCTCTTATTTTGATTGTTTCCATTTTGACCTCATTTAATCGATTGCGGTAAAGTTGACCGGCAGAATCAGATAGATATAGCTCTCCTTTAAGTCCCTGATAATACACGGAGCCTTCGGATTGACCATATAAATATCCACTTCCTCATCATCGATAACCCTCAAGGCATCCATCAAAAACTTCGGATTAAACCCGATCATAATATCCTTACCCTGTTTGGTAATATCCAGATCCTCATTCATCCGTCCGATGCTTGACTGAATCTTTAACGCAAGGGATTCATCCGTGATCGTCATGATGATCGGCTTCTTATCCCCTTCCCTGACGAGAAGAGTCGCACGGTCGATACAATTCAGAAATTCTCTTTTGTTGATCGTAAATTTCGTCTCGTAATCGGTTGCAAGCATCTGATCGATTCTGAAATATTCTCCTTCGATCAGACGGCTGACTACGACCGTCTCATCAAACTCAAATACAATATGCTTGTCGGTAAAATAAATGCTGACATCCTTATCCGCCTCACCGGTCAGAATCTTCGTAACTTCATTCAGAGTCTTTCCCGGAACGACTACCTTTTTAGGCTCGTAGGAATTTTTCAGCTCGATTTTGCGCACGGAAATGCGGTGTCCGTCCAGTGATACAACCTTTAAGATATGATCGTTAATATCGAACAGCTCACCGGTCATCAGCTTGTTATTCTCATTGTCCGCAATAGAGAAAATTGTCTGTCTCACGACCTCCTTGAGCGTAAACTGGGAAACGATAATGTGATCTTCTTTTTCCACCTCAGGAAGATAGGAGAAATCCTCTCCCGACAAACCGCTGATATTAAACTTTGCTTTTTCACAGGTAATGGATACCTTGTAGTTGGCATCCGATTCAATCGTCACTTCATTGTCAGGAAGCTTTCTTACAATTTCCAGAAGGATTTTTGCATCGATTGCAATAATTCCCTTCTCAATAATGTCTCCGTCTATTCTCGTCTCGATTCCGAGTTCCATATCGTTTGCCGTTAAAACGATTGCTCCCTTCGTCGCATCAATCAAAATACATTCCAGAATCTTCATCGTTGTCTTGGACGGAACTGCCTTTGATACGATCTGGACACCGTTTAAAAGATTTGCTCTTTTACAAACTAACTTCATGTGTAGAACTTCCTTTCACAAAAATCGGCAGGTGAGGCTGCCTTTATTAAATAAATAAGATTTTTTTAATCGTATTATTAGTAATAGCTGTGGATTTGTTCATAACCCTTTCTATTATACTATTTTTCGAATAAAAAGCCAATGGATAACTATGTGAAAACGTCATATTTTTATTCACATGGATCAGTACCTGAAATCTGTGCAAAATATTCTTTTACACATCAGATACACAAGGTCTGCCCACAATATTCACACCGGATTCACATGACCGGTCACAAAGTGCGGAACAATCCGGAATCATTTTGCACCGAAACCATTTATATTTTTCACTGTGGAGGATTTAATTTTCTTATAATAATGTTTACATTATTTCTGAGAACTTCATCCGTCTCCAGCTCTTTTGTAATCTTATTAAATCCGTGAATGACGGTCGTGTGATCCTTTTTGCCGACATATTTTGCAACGGAAGCAAGGGCTGTGTTCGTATACCGCCGGCACAAATACATAAATACCTGTCTCGGAAGAACGACACTCGAATTTCTCTTTCCGGAGGTCATATCGCTTTCTGAGACGTTGTAATGCTCCGCCACGATTTTCATAATCAGCTCCGGAGTAATATCCTTCGGTGTATCCGGATCGATGATATCCTTGAGGGCTTCCTCCGCTAAGGAAAGTGTGAGCTCTGCGTTATTGTTCAGTCTCGATGCGGCGATGACCTTTTTTAACGCACCTTCAAGCTCACGAATGTTCGATATTACATTTGAAGCGATATATTTGATGATCTCCTCATCGATTTTTCTCTCATAGGATTCGGCATTTTTGATCAGGATTGCCATACGCGTCTCATAATCCGGCGGATTGATGTCGGCAATCAGTCCCCACTCAAAACGGCTTCGAAAACGTTCGTCTAAGGTTTCCATCTCCTTCGGCGGCTTGTCCGAGGAAAGAACGATCTGTTTTCCTGCGGTGTGAAGCACGTTGAATGTATGGAAAAATTCTTCCTGTGTACTTTCTTTTCCTATAATAAACTGCACGTCATCAATTAAAAGCACATCGACGGTACGGTACTTTTCACGCAGCTTTGTCATCTCGGCTGCATTACCGGATCGGATCGATTCGATAACCTCGTTCGTAAATTCCTCGGAATTGACGTACAGCACCTTTTTGGTCGGGTCCTGCTCTAAAATAAAATGTCCGATGGAGTGCATCAGATGTGTTTTGCCAAGTCCGGATCCGCCGTAAATGTAGAGAGGATTGTATACCTCTCCCGGAGATTCGGCAACCGCAAGTGCAGCGGAATGGGCAAACTTATTGTTGCTGCCGACGACAAAGGTCTCAAAATTGTATTTCGGAGTGAGGTTGGCATTTTCGTAATTGATATTGTACTTCGGACTGATCTCCTTTGAAGCCTTTTCATCCTTCGCTGCAATGTCCTTTTCCAATACAAAATTGACTGTATAGTCGTGGTTGAACATTTCGGAAATGGAAACCTGAAAATAGTTTTTGTACTTATTAACAATATAATTGTAGGCAGGAGACTGATCCTGCGGAATCAAAATAGAAACACCGGAATCTGTCTCTTCATATAATTTTAACGGTACAATCCATGTATTGTAGGAAATGTCCGATAACTCGTATTCCTTTTTGATTGTCTCCTTGATCATATCCCAGTTGTCCTTAATGTAGTTCATATAATACTCCCGCTTATTTTTATATATCCTTATATATCCTGCTTCATCAGTTTTTCATAAGAAATATCATAAACTAAATAAGATAAAATTTCAAATGGTAAATGTTATCCACCGGGGTGTGTGAATCATCTTTCAAAGTTGACATATTTTTTTCTTTTTTTCTTTCCGATGTGTATAACTTACAAAAACCGCTTCACATTTTGATTGGGCTGAAAACCGCTGTATTTTCCTTCTTTTATGTGGATAAAATGTGTAAAAAATGAAGTTATCCACAAGTTATTCACAATTTGTGGATATTTTTATGTAAAGTAAATTCCTTTTTTCACAGTTTTCACATCATCTACATGTTGTTATGAAGAAAAAAATCGACAACTATATGTAGATAAAAATTTTTTAAAAAATTTTTTGATGGAAAATTTCAGAAAAGAAAAAATGAAATAAGTCTAAAAAACCCTTGATTTTACTTGACTTAAAGGATTCTTTCTTATATAATCATTACGATATTTTCCAATTCAAGATAAGGAGGTGTATAGAGATGAAAATGACATTTCAGCCTAAAAACAGACAGAGATCTAAGGTTCATGGTTTCAGAGCAAGAATGAGTACTCCGGGTGGAAGAAAGGTTTTAGCTGCAAGAAGAGCAAAGGGAAGAAAGAGATTATCAGCATAAGCCGCAGAAATGTGGCTTTTTTGTTTCAGCCGTGTAATGGTCATGGCTGAAACGGCAGCAAAACGAAGTTTCTCTTAAAAACAGGAGTTATATGGAATTTTCGGAGTCATTAAAAAAGAACAGGGATTTTCAGAACGTTTACAGAACCGGAAAATCTTTTGCAAACAAATTGTTGGTAATGTATGTATTGGAAAATAATCAGCAAAAGAATTTTCTCGGGATATCTGTAAGTAAAAAGGTAGGAAACAGTGTTGTAAGGCATCGCCTGAAAAGGCTTATTTACGAAAGCTACCGGCTACATGAGAGTATGTTTAATAGTGGTTTAAACATCGTAGTCATTGCAAGGAACAGCTCCTCCTCAGCTTCTTATAAGGAGGTTGAAAGTGCGTTATTACATCTTTCAAGGCTTCATGGTATCTTACATGTATATGAAAAAAATATTGATATTTCTGATAAAAAAGTATAAGGTGTATGTTTCTCCTTATAAAAGAAGCAAATGTCCTTATATACCGACCTGCTCCGATTATGGTCTTTTGGCAATCCAGAAGCATGGGGCAGCAAGAGGACTTTTGCTCACAGTCTGGAGAATATTAAGATGTAATCCTTTTTCTCAGGGTGGGTATGACCCGGTACCTTAAAAATAAGGAGGAAAAATTTTTGAAGGGTATGATTTTAACAAAATATTCAGGTTCGATCATCGGACCTGTAGCTGTACTTTTAGGTTTTTTGATGGACGGTATTTTCCGTCTTCTGAATCTGATCGGAATTCCTAATGTCGGTTTATCTATTATTTTATTTACGCTTGTCGTTTATCTTTGTCTGCTTCCTCTCACGATCAAGCAGCAGAAATTTTCAAAGCTTTCATCCAAGATGAGTCCGGAGCTTCAGGCAATCAACAAGAAGTATCAGGGAAAACGCGACAACGAATCGATGATGAAAATGCAGGAGGAGACAAAGGCCGTTTATGCGAAGTACGGCGTTTCCCAGACCGGAAGCTGTGTGCAGCTCGTTATCCAGATGCCGATTTTATTTGCACTTTACCGTGTTATTTATGCGATGCCGGCTTATGTAACACAGATCAAAAATACGTATCTTGGTCTTGTGACAAAGCTTTCCGATATCGATGGTGTGGCAGATGTTTTAAAGACCTTCAACGGTGCAAATTATTATTCAAAACAGTTTTCCAATGATGCGTTCGTAAAAGGCAGCGAGTACATGCAGAATACCTTTATCGATGTTTTAAATAAAGCATCGACGGCGAACTGGGCTACACTTGCGGAAAAATTTCCTGATTTGTCCGGTGAAATTACATCGGTACACGAGCAGATCAGCAGATATAACAATTTTTTAGGGTTAAATATCGGAGATACACCGCTTGAGACAATTAAGACTTCCTTTGAAAGCCACAATTATCTGCTTGTGATCGGAGCTTTGCTCATTCCGCTTATTTCTGCATTTACCCAGTGGCTCAATACACAGCTGATGCCGCAGCAGGCGACACAGGGAGCAGAGGATAACCCGATGATGGCTTCGATGAAGACAATGAACATTACGATGCCTATTTTTTCCGCATTTATGTGTTTTACGCTTCCTGCAGGTATGGGTATTTACTGGATTGCCGGTGCGGTGATCAGAAGTATCCAGATGGTTATCATCAATAAGCATTTTGACAAAATGGATATTGATGCTTTGATTGAAGAAAACAAAAAGAAATATGAAGAGAGTCAGAAAAAGCTTATCAATGACAAAAAGACTTCCGTAACATCTGCAACAGTGAAATCGAAGGCAGCAAAAAATACGAAAAATATAGAATTTGATTACGATGCGCATTCTTATGAACCGAAGGTTATAGAGGAGAAGGCTTCGTCTGATAAAAAAGAAAAGAGCAAAAAGAGTGGTACAGCAGATAACTCTAATGGAAGTATTGCAGCAAAAGCAAATAAGCTAAAAAACAAAAATATATCATAGGGGAGGAAAAGAATCATGGAATTTATGGAATTTACAGCAAAAACAGTGAATGATGCTATTACGGAAGCATGCCAGAATTTTAGTATTCCAAGCACAAAATTGGAATATGAGGTTCTGGAAGAAGGTTCTTCAGGATTCTTAGGTTTCAACGCAAAAAAGGCAAGAATCAGAGCAAGAGTAAAAGAAGAAAATAAGACGATTGATGCAATAGCAAATGACTTTTTGACAGAGGTCTTTCAGGCTATGAATTTACCGGTCGTTATCAATATCAATTATAAAGAGGTTGACAGGATGTTAGATATCGAGCTGTCCGGTGATGATATGGGAATCCTGATCGGAAAAAGAGGACAGACTCTTGATTCTCTTCAATATTTAACCTCTCTTGTTGTCAACAAAGGACAGGAGGATTATATCCGTGTTAAGCTTGATACGGAAAATTACAGGCAGAGAAGAAAGGCAACGCTTGAAAATCTGGCAAAGAACATTGCTTTTAAGGTAAAGAGAACAAAGCGTCCGGTTTCTTTGGAGCCGATGAATCCTTATGAGAGAAGAATTATTCATTCGGCACTTCAGAATGACAGATTTGTTACAACACATAGCGAAGGGGAAGAGCCTTTCAGAAGAGTTGTCGTTACATTAAAGAAATAAAATATTTGATTTTTACTATAATGTATGCAATATTATCAATTAAAAGAAAGATACTATGTATGATGACACAAAAATGAACCGCCGGAGGATGCAGCCTTCGGCGGTTCTTCTCTTTTTCAGCGGTAGAGCATCCGCAGGCTAATTATCGCTGTTATCTCTGTCTAACCATTTGCAAATATAGCAACTAACTATACCAGCCACAACAGAAGTCATGAAAGATGCTATGTATTTCATGATGACACCCCCTCTCTATTGTCAGATAGGTATTTTCGTTGCTTGAAGAATGGTCATATGTTATGTTAAAATCTAGTGTAGCGGATATTAAAGGAGTAAGGATTGTATGAGTTCATCGGATACCATCGCAGCGATTGCCACTGCCCTCAGCGATTCGGGAATCGGAATTGTCAGGGTCAGCGGGAAGAAAGCAATAGAAATTGTCAATCGAATATATCGTTCAAAGGAAAAAGACAGGGATGGAAATGATCTTCCTATAAAGTCGCTCTTTGATTATAAAAGCCATACGATTCATTATGGCTTTATTTATGATGGGGATGAGCTTCTTGATGAAGTGATGGTTGCGATTATGAAAGCTCCAAACAGCTTTACGATGGAGGATACGGTGGAAATTGACTGTCACGGCGGTGTCCTTGTGACGAACCGTATTTTGGAAGCAGTTATAAGGCATGGTGCAAGAATTGCCGAACCGGGAGAATTTACAAAACGAGCCTTTTTAAACGGAAGAATTGATTTATCAAAGGCAGAGGCAATTATTGATCTGATTCATGCAAAGAGCGAATTTGCCCTGAAAAGCTCTGTCAAACAGCTGAAGGGTTCTGTCTCGGATGCAGTCAGAAAGCTTCGGGAAGAAATTTTGTTCGAAATTGCACATATTGAATCCGCGCTCGATGATCCGGAGCATATCAGTCTGGAAGGATATCCGCAGCAGCTTTCGGTAAAAGTGGATGATATGCAAAAAAGAGTCGATCGCTTGCTTGCGACAAGTAAAAATGGAAAGCTGCTTAAGGAAGGTATTAACACGGTTATTTTAGGAAAGCCAAATGCCGGAAAAAGCTCCCTGTTAAATTTATTGGTCGGTGAGGAAAGGGCAATCGTGACAAATATTGCCGGAACGACACGCGATGCGCTTGAGGAGACGATTTCTTTAAACGGAATCATTTTGAATGTCATAGATACGGCTGGAATCCGTGATGCACAGGATGTTGTCGAACAGATCGGCGTGGACCGTGCGAAAAAATATGCGATGGATGCCGATTTGATCATTTATGTTGTAGATTCCTCCGTTTCACTTGATGAATCGGATGAAGAAATCATCAAACTGATGAAGGAAAAAAAGACGATTGTTTTGTTAAATAAAACAGATTTAAATACGGTTGTGGATGAAGATGAGCTTCGGAGTAAAATCAGTCAGATTTATGAGCATCTATCTGATGGGACAGATATTTCGGGCGATGAATTTGATTTTACGGTGATTCGCACGTCCGTAAAAGAGAATGTCGGAATGCAGCAGTTTGAAGAAACAATTAGAAATATGTTTTTTCAGGGAGAAATTTCTTTTAACGACGAAGTATATATTACAAATATGCGCCATAAGGAGGCTTTACTTGATACAAAAAATTCCCTTGAAATGGTAAAAAAGAGCCTTCTTGACGATATGCCGGAGGATTTTTATTCGATTGATCTGATGAGCGCTTATGCTTCTCTCGGAACGATTATCGGTGAGGAAGTGGGAGAGGATCTGGTCAATGAAATTTTTTCCAAATTTTGTATGGGAAAATAGATTATAAAAAGTATTCTGTTATTGTTACTTTATAGAGCGGATGCGGGAGGAAGAAATGTCTGAATTACAGCAAAATAAGAAATGCTCCGATAAGGTTTCGGGTATTCGTGAAACGGTGGATGTTTGTGTCGTAGGTGCGGGTCATGCCGGATGTGAGGCTGCACTTGCGTGTGCGAGAATGGGACTTGAGACTGTTATTTTTACCGTGAGTGTGGATAGTATTGCCCTGATGCCGTGCAATCCGAATGTCGGAGGTTCGAGCAAAGGGCATCTTGTTCGTGAAGTGGATGCGCTTGGCGGTGAAATGGGAAAGAATATAGACAAGACCTTTATACAATCCAAAATGCTCAATACTTCCAAAGGTCCTGCCGTGCATTCCTTGAGGGCGCAGGCAGATAAAGCGGATTATACGAGAGAGATGCGAAGGGTTTTGGAAAATCAGGAGCATCTGACAATCAAGCAGGCGGAGATCTGTGAGCTTTTATGGGAGGATGAGGAGGACGGAAAGAAAAAGATTACCGGAGTAAAGACCTTTACCGGAGCTGTTTATGAGGCAAAGGCGGTCGTTCTTTGCACCGGCACTTATTTAAAAGCCAGATGTCTGTGCGGTGAGGCAATTACACAGACAGGTCCGAATGGTCTGATGGCGGCAAATCATCTGACAGATTCATTAATCAATCTCGGAATTGAAATACGGCGTTTTAAGACAGGTACTCCTGCCAGAATGGATAAACGTTCGATTGATTTCAGTAAAATGGAAGAGCAGTTCGGGGATGAGCGAGTCGTGCCGTTTTCCTTTTCAACTGACCCTGAAACTGTTCAAAAGGAGCAGATTTCCTGCTGGCTGACTTATACGAATGAAAGAACGCATGAGATTATTCGTGCGAATTTAGACAGGTCACCGATTTATGCGGGAGTTATTGAAGGGACAGGACCGAGATATTGTCCGTCCATCGAAGATAAGGTCGTCAAATTTGCGGACAAGGAGAGACATCAGGTCTTTATCGAGCCGGAGGGACTTCATACAAATGAAATGTATGTGGGAGGTATGTCCTCCTCACTTCCGGAGGACGTACAGCTTGCAATGTACCGGACAGTGCCGGGACTAGAGCATTGTAAGATTGTCAGAAATGCTTACGCGATTGAGTATGACTGCATCAATCCAAATCAGCTTTATCCTACGCTTGCTTTCAAAAATATAGATGGTTTGTTTGCGGCGGGACAGTTCAACGGAAGCAGCGGATACGAGGAAGCGGCAGCGCAGGGAATTATAGCCGGTATCAATGCCGGAAGGTTTGTGCAGCAAAAGGAGCAAATTACGATTGACCGTTCTCAGGGCTATATCGGAGTTTTAATTGATGATTTGGTGACAAAGGAAAATTTTGAGCCGTACCGGATGATGACCTCAAGGGCAGAATACCGTCTTTTGCTTCGTCAGGACAATGCGGATTTGAGGCTTCGCAGAATCGGTTATGAGGTTGGATTAGTTACAAAGGAGCAGTATGAGGATCTTCTCGATAAGGAAGAGAAGATTCAAAAAGAGATAGAAAGACTGCACAATACAAAAATCGGTGCAAATAAAAAGATACAGGATTTTCTGGAAGGTCATGGCTCTGCTCCTCTTAAGACCGCTGTTTCCCTTGCGGAAATCATATGCAGACCGGAGCTGAACTACGAGCTGATTGCGGAAATTGATCCGGAAAGACCGCCTCTTCGGTATGATATTGCCGAACAGGCAGAGATCAATATTAAATACGACGGCTATATTAAGAGGCAGCTCAAGCAGGTCGAGCAGTTCAAGAAGATTGAAAAGAAAAAAATTCCGAAACTGATTGATTACGATGATGTACCGAGCCTTCGTATTGAGGCGAGACAGAAGCTGAAGAAATACAGACCTGTCTCTGTCGGACAGGCTTCCCGTATCAGCGGAGTTTCACCTGCAGATATTTCCGTTCTTTTGATATATCTGGAATCCTATGATTACAGCAGGGAAAACAGTGAAAACAGTAAAAACGGCATTGAAGAATAATTTATATAGAATGTATAGATAGAATAATAAAAGGGTTTCGACGGATTGGAGGAATAAGCCTTGCGAAAGAAAATAGAGGAAATGACAGATCATGAGCTTTTGATGGAGCTTGTGGCGGAAAAGAGAAGGCAGGATCGCGTTCGATACATAAAGCTCGGATTTTATTTGATCATACTGATCATTTTGATAATTTTAGGCTGCATCTATATTCCGAAAATTATATCGTTTGTCAATCGCGTGAATGAAGATCTGGAGCGGATTGAGAATACGATTAACGAAATCGAGGAAAATATCAATTCCATCAAGAGCTATAGTCAGGAAGCCTTTGATGAGACGATCAGTAAATTTTCTCAGAGTATGGAAAAGATGGAAAGTACGGTCAATTCTTTACAGGAGAATTTTGATTCCTTTAAGAATTACGGACAGGAAGCTTTTGACGATACGGTAAATCAGCTTTCGCAGAGTGTGCAGGATTTGAAAAGAATGATTCCGTTCTTAAATTAGCTACTCTAATTGAAGTTCCGGAAAAAGAAAGGAAATTATATAAAAAGCTATGGAATGTGAACAGTTTATATCTGATTTGGATTTTTTTCATATCACTTTGACAGATCGGCAGCTCTGGCAGTTTATGAGATATTATGAGCTCCTCACGGAATGGAATTCTTTTATGAATCTGACTGCAATTACCGATTTTGATGAAGTGTGCAAAAAGCATTTTGTAGACAGTGTTTCACTCGTCAAGGCTTATGATTTATCACAGAATCTGCATGTAATTGATATCGGAACAGGTGCCGGTTTTCCGGGAATTCCGCTTAAAATTGTCTTTCCGAATCTTAACGTGACACTGCTGGATTCACTCAATAAGAGAATCAGGTTTTTAGATACGGTCATCAGTGAATTAGAATTATCTGATATCACTGCACTTCACGGTCGTGCTGAAGATTATGCCAAACCGGATAAGCTCAGAGAAGCTTTTGATCTGTGTGTCTCGAGGGCAGTGGCAAATCTCTCCACTTTATCGGAATATTGTCTGCCATATGTAAAAAAGGGCGGATCTTTTATTTCCTATAAATCTGAGAAGATAGAGGAGGAAGGTAAAAATGCACAGCATGCGATTGAGCTGCTCGGAGGAAAGGTGTCCGGACAGATTGCGTTTACACTTCCTCAAAGTGATATTTATCGTAATCTCTATATAATTGAAAAAGTAAAAGAGACTCCTAAGAAGTATCCGAGAAAAGCCGGACTTCCTTCAAAGGAGCCATTATGATACATAGATTTAAAATAATGATTTAGTTTTCATGAAAGACATAGAAATCAGTAACCCACATGTCCGATGTTGAGTGTATTTTAGGCAGTTCTCCTTTTACCAGTAATTTTGATGAATTATCAGCATTTATGAGATATATTTCAAAAGTCATATGGTCAATATCTTTTGCAAGAACATATACGCGATTATTTATATATCTGATTTGTGATAATGTATCATCATTTATATCGTAATCTTGAATTAATGGACTGTAAGAGAATTCCTTTTTTTCCTTATCAAACGTAATAATTTCACTTGGACAAAAATATGAATAATATTTTATATTCTGATTATATGCAACTGCTGTAATGTTAAATGGCATAGATTCATTATCTTTTAAATCAATCTTGTAAGAGTTTTCATAAGTAATTGTATTATCGTTTTTATTGATATTGCATTGTAATAAATATGTGTAATTTTTTTCTGCATCAACATGTATGAATACATAAATTTTTTCATCGGATACAACTGCTTTTCCTAAATAATAGGATTCATTATCTATTTTTGTTTGCAAAAAGAATTCACTTAAATCTAAATTTGTTTCTACTACTTCAAATTCATCTTTTTCATTATGAAAATCTATTTTTTCCACACGAATATAATCTCCGCTGTCTCCAGTCAAATTATAAATTGAAGAGTTTTTATGATCAGCTGCTATTGAGCCACTCTCATTGATACGGATATTATATACTTTGTGTTCATTATAGAAAATCAATAAATCAAAATTTCCAAGTTCTTCAATATCATATGCCATTCCGTGTGGAATATATTTATAAAACATACCGATATTTTCCAGATAACCTGTTTCATATACAAAATCATTTCCATCTTCTGAAGCAAATTTGTATAATTCTTGTAAATCAAAATTTTGAATGTTACTACTTGAATTACTTTTATATATCGTTTCAAGAGTAAATAATTGATATGTATTTGAATTAGGATTTTTGTTTATGCATTCTGAATTCAAAACACTATTGAATTCATTCTTACTAATAAAAGTACCATTGACATCAAAATAGTTGATGAATGATTTTTCTTTTGATCCCTGAGAAGTAGAATATACAATTGCATATTCTGTGTTTTTAGGAATATTAAAAAGATTATATTTTTCATTATAAATATAATAATTTTTAAAATAAAAATAAAATACGATTGCTAAAATAAATAGGATAATGCTAATTATAGAGACTAGCCATATCTTCTTTTTCATAAATTTTCCTTTCCATACTAATTGTAATAAGTATTTGTGAAGCCCCTTTTCCGATATCAGGATATATATAAAATAGCGAAAATGAGGGCGACTCAGCCACCGCTTGGAGCCCCAGTTTCGTTATTTTATACATATCCATCGGGATCTCAAAGCGTTTCAAATATAACTATATTATATAAAATATTTATAAAAGTAATACTGTGCTAATTTTAAATTTAACACAGTATTACTTTTATAAATATTTAAATTTAAAACTTAGTTACTTTGATTGATAAGCTTCGTACGATTTGAATCTTTGATATTATTTGGATAAACACCTTTTCCTCCATTTGAATCCAAATCTACATTAGCTGTAAATTTCCAGGACTTCCAAACTAATTCTGAACAGTTAAATTTTTTATTACTGGCAGAATTATTTTGTTTATTATCTGCAAATCCGTAATCATATTTTTTGTTTACTTGTTTTTTTGCCCAATCTGCAACTTTGTTTCTTGTAGCAGAAGAATATCTTGTATTATTATTTGATTTAGTTGTAACTTTATATATTTTAAATGGATATTCTGGCATTTTTACTCCTACTGTACGTGTTTTCACACCATTCGAAAGCGCTTCGGTTATTTTATTTGAAGCAGTGTAAAGACCAACGTGATTAAATGGAGTAATAGGATTATTTGTCCAAATGATATCTGCTGTTGATGATTTTGGTATATATCTATCTTTTTTTAAAGGATTACTTCCGCTTGAGGAAGATGTACGTCTAAATCCGTTTCTTGCATCTATCATTTTTTCTACTTCGTCTATAAATTCTTTTGAGTTGGATACAGGAATATTATATTTTTTGCAGTATTCACTTACTGCTGTTGGTATTTTACTGCATTTAGAAGATGCTTGTAATTTACCAGCTATTGCTATGCTGCTTGATTGTGATATAAGGATAACTGTAAGTAATGTTGTAATAAGTATTTTTTTCATTTTATTTCTCCTTTATATTTATATATTTATTATATATTTTTGATTTAAATTGTCAATATATATTTAATTTATATATAAAAAAACTCGATATAGAAATTTTTGCATATCGAGCAAT
>JAFUZE010000246.1 GCA_017476765.1 Lachnospiraceae bacterium | reverse complement strand
TGAGTGTTTCCTCAAACAATAAGGTCTCGTCCTCAAACACGCCGATCTTGGTGGAGGTAGACCCCGGATTGATAATTAAACTTTTGATTGCCATAAAATGATTCCTTTCTCTTTTTACTTGTTCATTGCCTCTGCAACGACTGCGCCGAGCGCAATCGAGTTGACCTTCGTCTCGAAATCGTCGGAACGGGATGTCAGGATGACCGGAGCCTTTGTTCCTGTCAGGATGTTGCCGTTCTTGACATCGGCAGTGTGTACCAGACATTTATATGTAATGTTGCCGGCGTGAATGTCAGGGAACAGCAGGACATCTGCGTCACCGACGATCTTTCTGCCCTCAGCGCCCTTATGCTTGGCAGCCTCCGGATCAATCGCGAGATCGAGAGAGAGCGGACCATCCACGATACAGCCGGTAATCTTGCCTTCCTCACACATCTTTGTCAGCTCGGCAGCCTCGACGGTAACCGGCATCTTCGGATTGACGACCTCGACAGCGGCAAGCGGTGCGACCTTCGGATTGGCGATACCGCAGGCATGGCAGATTTCTACCGTATTTTCGATGATGTGAGCCTTGTCCTCCAGTGTAGGATATGTCATAAATGCAACGTCGCTCAAGAACAGCAGATGATCGATTCCCTTTACCTCAAACACACACACATGGGAAAGCGGCTTGCCGGTGCGAAGACCGACCTCCTTGTCAAGTACGCTCTTTAAGAACGATTTGGTATCGATCAGACCCTTCATGTACATGTCCGCCTTGCCGTCATGTACGAGCGATACTGCCTTCAGCGCTGCTTCGTAGTTATCTTGAATGTCGATGATCTCGTAACCGGTCAGATCCATATTGATGGATGCGGCTACCTCCTCGATTTTAGACTTGTCTCCGACAAGAATTGCGTTTGCAATGTTTCTCTCCTTTGCGGCGCGGATTGCTTCGAGTACCGGTGCATCCTGCGCAACGGCAACGGCGACTGTCTTGATCGAACAGTCATTTACCTTCGAAATTAAATCTTCAAAACCTTTGCTCATATGTTTCCACCTCATATTTTTGTAGTATTTCGTACCGTTAAAATCATAACACTTTCCATTTTAAAGGTCAATGCCGCTTTCGTGTTCACAAAAATTTAAGTATTTGTACACAACCTTAATGGTTGAATCCTTTCCGCTTATCTGTTAAAATGTTGCAAGGGTCTGATTGTAAACAGATAAAACGTTGCAGTCCGCAGGCAGTCCCGCATGCGCCGGATGACCGGCTTCGGGGCGGATCGCAATGATAAAACAGGAGTAAGAAATGAATATTGTAGAAAAAGTATTTGGTACACACAGCGAAAGAGAGTTAAAGCGCATTGAACCAATTATACGCAAGATCGAAGCTTATCATGATGAGATGGCAGAGCTGTCGGATGAACAGCTTCGCGGAAAGACCAAAGAGTTTAAGCAGCGTTTTGAAGGCGGTGAGACACTCGATGATTTGATGCCGGAGGCATACGCCGTTGTGCGTGAGGCTGCAAAGCGTGTCCTGAATATGGAGCATTACCGCGTGCAGCTGATCGGCGGTGTGATTCTGCATCAGGGACGAATCGCAGAGATGCGGACCGGTGAAGGTAAGACGCTCGTCTCCACGCTGCCGGCATACTTAAACGCCATCGAGGGGAAGGGCGTTCATATTGTAACGGTCAACGACTATCTGGCAAAGCGTGATGCGGAGTGGATGGGACAGGTTCATGAGTTTCTCGGACTGAAGGTCGGAGTTGTCTTAAACTCGATGAAGCCGGAGGAGCGCAGGGAAGCCTATAACTGCGATATCACATATGTCACAAACAATGAATTGGGCTTTGACTATCTGAGAGACAATATGGTCATCTATAAGGAACAGCTCGTGCTGCGTGATCTGCACTATGCGATCATCGATGAGGTCGATTCGGTTCTGATCGATGAGGCGCGAACCCCGCTGATCATTTCCGGACAGAGCGGCAAGTCGACGAAGCTTTATGAGGCATGCGATGTTCTCGCCAGACAGCTGCAGCGAGGCGAGGATATGGAGGATATGTCCAAGCTTGATGTGCTTATGGGTGTGGAGCAGGAGGAGACCGGAGACTTTGTCGTCAATGAAAAAGATAAAATCGTGAACTTAACGGCACAGGGGATCACAAAGGTCGAGAAGTTTTTCCATATAGAGAATCTGGCAGATGCCGAGAATCTGGAAATCCAGCACAATATCATTCTTGCGCTGCGTGCCCACAATCTGATGTTCCGCGATCAGGATTATGTTGTCAAGGATGATCAGGTGCTCATCGTCGATGAGTTTACCGGACGTATCATGCCGGGACGGCGCTATTCAGACGGTCTGCATCAGGCAATCGAGGCGAAGGAGCATGTCAAGGTGAAGCGTGAGAGCAAGACGCTCGCCACGATCACGTTCCAGAACTTCTTTAACAAGTTTGAGAAAAAAGCCGGTATGACCGGTACGGCGCTGACGGAGGAGAAGGAGTTCCGCAACATTTACGGAATGGACGTTGTTGAGATTCCGACGAATAAGCCGGTAGCGAGAATCGATCATCAGGATTCGGTATATAAGACAAGAAAAGAAAAGCTCCATGCAGTTGTGGAGGAGGTCAAGAAATCCCATGAGAAGGAGCAGCCTGTACTGGTCGGCACGATCACGATCGAGGCATCGGAGGAGATTTCGAAGCTGCTCAGTAAGGAAGGCATCCCGCACAAGGTGCTCAACGCAAAGTTCCATGAGCTCGAGGCAGAGATCGTTGCGGACGCCGGTATCCACGGCAATGTGACGATTGCGACGAACATGGCGGGTCGTGGTACGGATATTAAGCTCGACGAGGAATCGAAGGCGGCGGGCGGACTGAAGATCATCGGTACGGAGCGGCATGAATCCCGTCGTATCGATAACCAGCTGCGCGGTCGTGCGGGACGTCAGGGCGATCCGGGTGAGTCCAAATTCTTTATCTCCCTGGAGGATGATCTGATGAGGCTCTTCGGTTCGGAGAGACTGATGAACATGTTCTCCTCGCTCGGTATTCCGGACAATCAGGAAATTGAGCACAGCATGCTGACGAAAGCGATTGAGACAGCGCAGAAAAAGATTGAGAACAACAATTACGGAATCCGTAAGAACCTTCTCGAATACGACGAGGTCATGAACGAGCAGAGGGAGATTATCTATGCGGAGCGTCTGCGTGTTTTGAACGGAGAGAGCATGCGCGATGTTATTTATAAGATGATTACTGATTTTGTTGAGAGTACGGTCGATTCCTGCATCGGCGATGACGGCTCGTCCGCAGACTGGGATCTGAAGGAACTCAATCAGCTG
Organism: Lachnospiraceae bacterium; assembly: GCA_017476765.1. Classification (GTDB taxonomy): domain Bacteria; phylum Bacillota; class Clostridia; order Lachnospirales; family Lachnospiraceae; genus JAFUZE01. The sequence continues at coordinate 5,018 of JAFUZE010000246.1, read as the reverse complement.
CTTCTGCCGACGATTCCGGTGAAGCCGATGAAAACACCGGATGTTGCCGGAATGAAAAAAAATCAGTTAAAGCATACTTTGAAAGAGGAAGCAGTCAGGCTCTATGAGAGCAAGGAAGCGGAATTTCCGGAGGCAGAGGCACTTCGTGAGCTGGAGCGCGTAATTCTTTTGAAGGTCATTGACCGGAAATGGATGGATCACATTGACGATATGGAACAGCTCCGTCAGGGCGTAGGTCTGCAGGCATACGGACAGAGAGACCCGTTAGTGGAATACAAGCTGAGCGGTTATGAGATGTTTGACGGTATGACGAACGCAATCAAGGAGGACACGCTGCGTCTGTTATTCCATGTCCGTGTGGAGGAGAAGGTCGAGCGTGAGGAGGTTGCGAAGGTGACCGGCACGAACAAGGATGATTCGCTTCCGAAGGGACCGGTAAAACGCGAGGTGACGAAGATTTATCCGAACGACCCATGTCCGTGCGGTTCCGGCAAAAAGTATAAGCAGTGCTGCGGACGCAAATAAATGGTTGTCATTCACGGTCTAACCGTCCGCAAATGGTGACAATAAATGTGCAGTCAAGCCATGCGGTATTACATCGTGCGGATGGCTGTATCAATCAAAATAGTAAAGAAAAGGTGGTGACGCAGATGGTCGAATTAGATCAGATGAAGCAAGAGCTTCAGGCATATAAGACTCCATTAGCGGAAGTGAGGGATTCACTTTGACTTAGCAAATAAAGTCAAGCGGATCGAAGAGCTGGAGATGGAAATGGAGGCACCGTCCTTCTGGGACAATGCCGAAAGAGCCCAGCAAATGACAAAGGAATTAAAGGATAATAAGGATATCGTGGAGACCTACGAGGGACTTCTCACCCAGTACGAGGACATCGAAACGCTGATTGAGATGGGCTACGAGGAGGAAGATCCCGAGATGGCAGCCGAGATCGCAGAGGAGCTGGCAAGCTTTAAGGAGACGTATGAAAACATTCGCATTTCGACGCTTCTGTCCGAGGAGTATGATGACTGTGATGCGATTTTGAAGCTCAATGCAGGTGCCGGTGGGACGGAGAGTTGCGACTGGGCGAGCATGCTCTACCGCATGTACACCAGATGGGCAGAGCGCAAGGGATATCAGATCGAAGTGCTCGATTATCTCGACGGAGATGAGGCCGGTATCAAATCGGTCACATTCCAGATCAGCGGAAGCAAGGCATATGGCTACCTAAAGTCAGAGAAGGGTGTGCATCGTCTTGTCCGTATCTCGCCGTTCAATGCGCAGGGTAAGCGGCAGACGTCATTTGTTTCACTTGATGTCATGCCGGATATCGAGGAGGATCTGACGGTGGAGATCAATCCGGACGATCTTCGCATTGACACATACCGAAGCTCCGGTGCCGGAGGTCAGCATATCAACAAGACCTCGTCGGCGGTGCGCATCACACATATTCCGACGGGAATCGTTGTGCAGTGCCAGAATGAACGAAGCCAGCATTCGAATAAGGATAAGGCGATGAAAATGCTTTCCGCCAAGCTCTATATGCTGAAAAAGGAGCTCAATGCGGAGAAGCTTTCCGATATTCGGGGAAATGTGACGGAGATCGGATGGGGCAATCAGATCCGTTCCTATGTCATGCAGCCATACAACATGGTCAAGGATCACAGGACAAATGCGGAGACCGGAAATGTCGATGCAGTACTGGACGGCTCGCTGGATCTGTTTATGAATGCATATTTAAAATGGGTGAACACAAAGACGGAAGCATAAAAAAGCCGGCAGAGATGCCGGCTTTCTGATATCATAGATGCTGTTTTTATGGATATAGGTCTTTTATCGAAAGGGAATCTTTCTTCGGAGCCTGCCCCTGAACGGTGATCAGGTTTTTATAAAAGTTTGCGCGCACCATGTTGATATACGGATATACCCAGAACATTCCGATTCCCATCGTCAGAACTACGAGGGCATACATTCCGGCGAAGCTGATCTGGATATAAAACAGGCGCGCCTTATGTCCTTTCATGAGACGGATGCTCTGCTTTAGGAGCTCAAGGCAGCGTTCCTGAGGCCGGTCAATGAGCAGGTACAGTGCCTGCGAAAACAGCAGACCTGTAAAGGTGCTTGCGGCGGCGAAAAACAGAAAGCAGACTGCACCCGGAAGGAGATACGCCGTCTGTTTGGTCGATAAATAAAGGTACAGGAGGATGCCAAACGGAAGTCCGAACACGATGTAGAGCAGCGTGCAGAAAAACTGGATTCCGATTGCCTTGTCCGGATAGTTCTTAAATCCGAACCACATATCCTGAAAGGAGCAGGTATTTTCCCTTGCAATATGCAGATAAAGATAGTTCTGTCCTACAATAAAAATCGCCTGAATCAGCACAACAATAAAATAAATCGCATAATATACGATGAGAGCAGCTACGGAATCGGATGTCTGTGACGATGCGAGGCTCAGCACAAGATAAAGAATCATCTGCATCAAAAAATAGGCAAGTGCTGTCACGGAATACTTTCCGAGCAGCTGTTCTCTCGAAATCTGTTTTAAGGTTTTGGAAGATAAAAATTCTGTCATGTCATTAAGTACCCATATCCATATTCATACCGCTGAACTTGGTATGCTCCTGCACCTTGCGTGCTTTCTGATACGGATTCTCCTCATTGTTATATTTAATCTGCGTTGTTGTCAGACCGCCGGCGACATAGCTCCGTCCGCACTCCGGACAGATCGCAGTCTTTAAGGAGACGTTTGCGGAGAGAACCCGGGCACCTTTCCTGGCAGCCTCTGTGTAGGCATTCATCACATGCTCCTGTTCATGGGCACGAACCTTAGAGGCAGATGCCTCCGGGGAAATATGGGCCGCGCTCTTAAAGGACACCATCTCATCCGAGCCGTCCTGGTACTTGCGGTTCTTACAGGTTTCGCACTCTTCCGGAGAAGATTTCCGCCCCGGATGCTTATGTACATCCTCAATGCTTTTTGCATCCTCGACATCTGAGGCATTTCCGGCGCCTTCGGCAGTCTTTGAAGCGTTTGTATACAAGTCTGAAACCGGGAAACGCCCGATTCCGGATAACGGATTCAGTGCCATAATCCTTCCTCCTTTCGCCATACGTTCATTTTGTGCAGTGCATTATTTGCTTTCACTGATTGCAGGAAGCTCGAAATCAAACTCATCCTTTAACATATCCTCGAAGGATTGCCCGTACAGCTGCATCGAGTACTTGTTTACCTCCTGACGCATGTCAGGGTCAAAATATAACATTCTCACGGCGATGATGACTGCAATCACGGTAAAAATCATCGAGAAGGAGGAGAGAATAATCGCAGTGACTCCGGTGCCGGATATTTTCGGCATGCAGCCTCTTGAGAGAAGTGCAAAAAGGATGCTTAAGCCTCCGCAAATAAAAGGAAGAATGACAAATTGTATCGTCATGAGCGAAACCACTGCCAAAACAATGGATGCCATAATGAAGGAATGTCCTCTGTCTGCTTCCTGTCCGTATTCCATCTCAAACCTCCTGTAATCATACTTTGCTCTGTGTGAGTAGTATTATCATATCATATTTTGTAATTTTACACAACGAAACATTTGCCCGAATGGGAAAAATAGGATATACTGAAAAAAAGAAAGCGAGGAAAGGAGACCGCTGTTTTACAGGGGAGATAAGTATGGATATTATACTCAAGCTTAAAGAAGAGCTAAATGTGGAAAAGTGGCAGGTAGAGGCCGCTGTTAAGCTGATTGATGAGGGAAACACGATTCCCTTCATTTCACGATACAGGAAGGAAGCAACCGGTGCGCTGAACGATGAGCAGCTGCGTAACCTGAACGAGAGACTTGCGTATCTGCGCAATCTGGAGGAGAAGAAGGAGACGGTGCTTGCGAGCATTGAGGAACAGGGCAAGCTGACGGAGGAACTGAGGCAGAAGATTCTGGAGGCGCAGACGCTTGTTGTCGTTGAGGATTTGTACCGTCCGTACCGGCCGAAGAGAAAGACGAGAGCTTCCGTGGCGAAGGAGAAGGGGCTCCAGCCGTTGGCTGATCTGATTGCCGAACAGAAAATCGAGACCTCCATTGAGGAGGAGGCAGCCAAATATGTGGATGAGGAAAAAGGGGTTGCCACAGCTGAGGAGGCGCTGCAGGGAGCAAAGGATATTCTGGCGGAAGGAATTTCGGACGAGGCGGACTACCGTATTTATATCCGCAAGCTTACGATGGAAGAAGGAATCCTTACGTCTGCGGCAAAGGACGAAAAGGCAGAGAGCGTCTATGAGATGTACTATGCGTACGAGGAACCGGTCAAAAAGGCGGCAGGGCACCGCATTCTCGCACTGAACCGCGGTGAGGCGGAGAAGATACTGACCGTGAAGCTGATCGCACCGACGGAGCGCATTCTGCGGTATTTGGAAAAGATGACGATCAAGGAGGACAATCCGGTCACGACGCCGATTCTAAAGGAGGTCGTACAGGACAGCTATGACCGTCTGATTGCACCGGCAATCGAGCGGGAAATCAGGAATGAGCTGACCGAGAAGGCGGAGGATGGAGCAATCAGCGTATTCGGCAAAAATCTCGAGCAGCTTTTGATGCAGCCTCCGATTGTCGGCAGGGTGGTGCTCGGATGGGATCCGGCGTTCCGTACCGGCTGTAAGCTCGCAGTCGTGGACAGCACCGGAAAGGTGCTCGATACGAAAGTGATTTACCCGACGGCACCGCAGAATAAGGTGGAGCAGTCGAAGGCAGAGCTGAAAAAGCTGATCAAAAAATACAACGTTTCGCTCATATCCGTCGGGAACGGAACGGCATCGCGGGAGTCGGAGCAGGTCATCGTGGATTTGATAAGGGAGCTCGATACGAAGGTAGAATATGTGATCGTCAATGAGGCGGGAGCTTCCGTTTACTCCGCCTCCAAGCTTGCGACGGAGGAATTTCCGAATTTTGATGTCGGGCAGCGAAGCGCGGCTTCCATTGCAAGACGGCTTCAGGACCCGCTGGCAGAGCTCGTAAAGATCGATC
>JAFUZE010000245.1 GCA_017476765.1 Lachnospiraceae bacterium | reverse complement strand
CTTTTGCCGGAACCGGATTCCCCGACGATTCCCAGAATCTCACCTTCCTTTAGCTGCATCGACAGACCGTGCACGACCGTCTCCGGCGCCTCATGGTCAAAAAATTCTATTTCCAGATTTTTTACTTCCAATAACATACGATATCCCTTCCTGTCATACCGTCCGTACAGCCTGTTCCAAACAAAGCCCCTCACGCAGCATTCTTTTTGCATACTTTCTCAAATTTTGCAAAATGCCGCATTACATTTCGTCAGCCAAAAGACTAAAGCCCAATATCATCACGATCAGGACAAGCCCCGGAAACATCGCATAGGTAGGTGTCGAAAACAAGTACGTCTGCGCCTCCGACAGCATCCTTCCGAGGCTGGCATCCGGCGGCTGTACGCCGATTCCCAGATAACTCATACCCGCCTCCGCCAGAACCGCATTGTTAAACCCTATCATTATGGAAGAGATTAAAACCGGCAGCGTATTGGGCAGAATGTGCACAAACATAATACGCAGATGACCGGCTCCCATAAGCCTCGCACTTTTCACATAATCGAGATTTTTCTGATACAGAAACTCCGAGCGCACAATTCGCGCAAAACTCGGAATAAAGGCAATGCCGAGCGCCAGCATCACATTCCACTTGCCGGTTCCGAACAGACTGACCATGACAAGTGCGAGCAGAATGCTCGGAAACGCAAAGACCGCGTCGTTGATACGCATGAGCACTTCATCGAGCCATCCGCCGAAATATCCGGTAAATGCACCGATGACCATGCCGAAAAACGTTCCGATGCAGACAGTTCCTGCGGCAATGCCGAGCGTCATCTTCAATCCCTGAAGGACTCTGCTGAATATGTCCCTCCCGAAATTGTCGCATCCCATCAGGTGCGCCGGGGAAATTCCCGCAAATTTCAGGCTTTTGTTCATCGCATCAGGGGCATACGGCATCGCAAAAATGCCGATCAGAAGCATTACGGCAATCAGACCGGTCAGCACTGCGCCCAATATAAAATTGAAAGAATGTCTCTTTTTTTTCTTCTGCATCCGTTACTCCGTTCTCATCCTCGGATCAATGACATGATAGAGGACATCGACCAGAAAATTGACGACAATGACCAAAACCGCAATGCATAAAACGATTGCCTCCACAACCGGATAATCCCGATTGGATATCGAGGTCATAAGGATTCTGCCAAGTCCCGGTATGTTAAAGACCTGTTCGATGATAATACTTCCGGCAATCATATCCGTCAGAACCATTCCCAGAAATGTAATGACCGGAATGAGGGCATTTTTCATCATATGTCCGTAAAGCACGCCCCTTGAATCGTTTCCCTTGCTGTACGCCGTTCTGACGTATTCCTTTTTCTTCTCCTGCAAAAGGGATTTGCGAAACAGCTTGACCGTCATTGCGATTTTGGGAAGCGCCACGGCAATCGCCGGAAAGAGCATGTAGCCCAAAAAGCCGGAAAAGCTTTTCTTATAGGAGACAAAACCGCCGGGAACAAACCACTTGAGCACGATGCCGAAAAAAAACGTGATCAGCATGCCGGAAAAAAACGGCGGTACTGCCATCAGAATCTGATTGAGAATCAAAATTCCCCGATCTACCGGTCCGTTTTCGTGCATCACACTGTAGATCGAGAGTGGTATCGACACGAGCACAATGAGCACAAACGCCAAAAGTGTCAGGGTGATCGTAATCGGCACCTTGTCGAGAATCATATCCGAAACCGGCATATTGTAGCTGTACGAAGTGCCGAAGTCTCCCGCCAGCGCATGTACGAACCAATCTGCGAACCGCACAAGGAACGGACGGTTGAGCCCCATCTGCTCGCGCAGGGCATTTAAACTGCTCTCGGTTGCCTGCGTGCCGAGTCTGGACAATGCCGGGTCTCCCGGAATCAGGCTGAAGGCGCCGAAAATAAGAAAGCAGACAACGCATAAAGTAAAAATCATCGTTCCGATCTTTTTGATTACATACTTCATGTCATCACCTGCTTTCTTCCTGCGGTTTGTTTCTTCCGCACAGCTGCTTTTTATTCTTCTACCACATAAAGCTTTGAGAAATCCTGTACATAAAGCGGGTAGAACTCATAGCCTGCGTATTTCTTATTCAGTGCGACAAATTCCGGTAAATCCTGAATATACACGTTGGCAGCCTCATCCGCCAGAATCGTCTCACATTCTTTGTAATAACGTGTCTTTTCGTCATCGTCCGCCGTAGCTAACGCATTGGTGATTGCGGTGTCATAGGCATCCGATTTAAAATTGATAAAATTGTTCGAGGCATCGGACTGAAATCTTTCCAGAAGCGCTCTTGCAGTCAGCGAGGAGGCATCCACGCCGATCACGGTCGCTTCAAACTCCCTGTTCGTGTACACGTCGCTCAGCCAGCTGTCCCACTCAATCAGATTGATATTTGCCGTCACACCGATCTCTTTAAACTGCTGCGCCAGAATCTGGGCGGTATCCACATGCGGCTGATAGTTGGACGGCACGGCAACGCTGAACGTAAAGCCGTTCTCATAGCCTGCCTCCGCAAGCAGCTCCTTCGCCTTCTTAGTATCCTTTGTATAGACTGAGTTGAGCTCCTCCATATAATACTTTCCGAAGGACGGGAACACGCTGCTTCCAAGCTCGGAGCCCTTGCCATCCGAGAGGATGTCAAAGATTTCCTGCTTATCGACCGCATAACACAGCGCCCTGCGAACCCTCACATCCTGAAACGGCTCAAAATCGTTGTTCAAATAGAGCGCCTGTACCAGATTCATCGTTCCCTCATAGATTTCAAACTCATCACTCAGTTCATTCATCTGTCCTGTCGTGATACGCATGAACATATCGATCGCACCACCGTTTAAGTTCATCGCAATCGAATCCGGATCGGCAATTACCTTCAGCGTAATGTTCGCGATATTTGCCGGGGTTCCCCAGTATTCATCAAACCGTTCCAGAACGATCTCCTCCTGCGGAGAACGGGATACATACTTGTACGGACCGGTTCCGATCGGATTCGTATCCGGCGTCTCATTGCTCGCAGGAATAATCGCTGTAGTCATGTATGCCAGAAATTCGGTATCTGCTTCCTTCAAATTCACTTCAATCGTGCTTTCATCCAGAACATTTACGCTTTCAATATTAGAAAACGCCGATACCAACGGGTCTCCATTACCGGTATCGGCGCAACGATCGATCGAATATTTTACATCGTCCGCTGTGACCAGACTTCCGTCATGGAATTTCACTCCGTCCCGCAAGGTAAAGGTGTAGGTTTTGCCGTCCTCACTCACCTCATGTGCACTGGCAACAGCGTCAATCAAATTACCATCCGCATCCGGTTTTACCAGACCTTCATACAAGTTGAACAGGATTTCCTTTGTTCCTGCCGCCACAGCTTTGTGGGGGTCAAGACTGTCTTCGATATCCTGTGCTAACCCGATGGTAATTTCCGAAGAAGAATCGCTTGCCTTATCACCTGAACAGCCTGTCAGTGCAATAGTCAATGAGAACAACACAGCCGTCAAAAAGAGTGGTTTCAAACATCTTTTTTTCATGTGTTTTTTCTTCCTTTCTGAAAATATGAAATTTGGGTTGCAACATACAACGGCTACATTGTATGACACATCCATAAAAAAAGCAAGTGCATCGCACTCACTTTTTTCTGTTTTTTTGTACCTTTTTTAAGTCAAAACCTTTTTCAGTTCATCCATAAACGTATTTACATCCTTAAATTCCCGGTAAACAGAGGCGAAACGGACATAGGCAACCGCCTCCAAATCCTTAAGCTTGTTCATAACCAGCTCTCCGATCACGGCACTCGGGATTTCTTTCTCCTCCATATTAAAGACCTGTGTCTCCACCTCGTCGATCAGATTGTTGATCTGATTCGCACTGATCGGACGTTTATGACAGGCACGAAGCACACCGGCCTCAATTTTGGAACGGTCATACGTCTCCCTGTTATTATCTTTTTTGATAATAATGAGCGGAATAGTCTCCACTTTTTCATATGTAGTAAAACGCTTGGTACATTCATCGCACACTCTCCGCCTTCGAATGGAGTTATTCTCCTCCGCCGGTCTGGAGTCAATCACCCTTGTATTCTCATGACCACAAAACGGACACTTCATACATTCGCCCCCTTGCTTTTCATTTTTTTATGATTATAACCAAAACCGCACTTTATGTCAACCAAACCGCTCGCTTTTTTCGACAAGTTTTGCCAAAGGGGGTACAATCCAGCGGTTGACTGCGGACACTTCCTGATAATCAAATATGGTTACGAAGCACAGAATGAACAGAAACAGGAAAGACATCGAAGCAGCCGCTGCACCGCTTTCATGGCAGAACTCCTACCGATGCTCCTTGAGCTCCACCAGAATAATTTCAGGTCCCACCTGCCGGATATCCCGAAACGGAATACAGATTCCGGCAGTATCACAAAAGAGACTGCACAGCGAAAATCTTGATTTCACAATAATCTTATGGATGCAGCCATCGCACGGATCAAACTCCAGATCCACGACATGCCCGAGCTTTCTGCAATCTTTGATGTTGATGACCTCTTTATCACAAAATTCACTAAAAAGCATGCTTTTTCCCCCGGAAGCTTCTTACCATAATATATGCCGGAATATCTCTTTGGGGCATGAATATTTTTCCAAACTCTGCACATCCTTTAATTAGAGCAAAACACAGGAGGCAGACAGATCATGGCACAAGGAAAGGTTGAGATATGCGGAGTCAATACGGCAAAGCTTCCACTACTCAAAAACGAGGAGAAACAGCTTTTATTTGAAAAGATCGAGGATGGGGACAAACAGGCGCGGGAACGCTATATTGAGGGGAATTTAAGACTGGTGCTCAGCATCATCAAGCGCTTCAGCGGCAGCAACGAAAATGTGGACGACCTGTTTCAGATCGGCTGCGTCGGACTCATCAAGGCGATCGACAACTTTGACACAAAGCTCGGGGTAAAGTTTTCCACTTATGCTGTGCCGATGATTATTGGCGAAATTCGTCGTTTTTTGCGGGATAACAGTGCCCTGCGTGTCAGCCGGTCGCTCAAGGACACTGCCTATAAAGCCATCTATGCGAAGGAAGCATTGACGAAAAAAAATATGACAGAGCCGAATCTGTCGGAAATCGCCACGGAAATAGGCGTATCGAAGGAAGAGATCGTCTATGCGCTCGATGCAATCCAAAATCCGATGAGTCTGTACGAGCCCATCTATACCGAAGGCGGAGACACACTCTATGT
>JAFUZE010000244.1 GCA_017476765.1 Lachnospiraceae bacterium | reverse complement strand
TCTCAGAATCCATCTTAGCTTACCATTCATCACACTACTCCCCTTTTCTGTATTTTCTGTGCTTTCATTATAATTGCTTACTGTTTTTATCACAAGCCTTTTTTCGGCTCAGCGCCCACTGTCTGCAATGCACTTTCCCATTACCTATACTTTTTGCGTAGGCAGAAAGTGTATCGTTAATTGGAAAATGCTGCACTGGGAATACATTTCTTGATAATACCGGCAATGTCCCGCTCATCGTGCCTGCATCCCCCTTCCACCCATCGTCTGAGAACGATTGTGAAGCCTGCCTGAAAATAGACAAAATAGTACATCATTTCATCCTCGGATGAAATTCCCGCCCTTTGGCACTGTGGTTTTACGATTTGATTCCAGAGAGGCTCAAATCCCTGCTTGAGCGGGAAATCTCTTCTTGTCCGCAGCGCAATTTTATAAAAATGCCGGTGTTTTCTTATATGCCGAAGAAAAACATATAAGGATTCCTCCGAGAACATTATCCGTTCTTCTCCGCTCCGATAGCTCTCAAGCAGCTCGCTGTGAAGGCGGTTTTCCATTTGATTCATCATGTCATAGATATCTATGAAGTGGGCATAAAAGGTACTTCGATTCACCCCTGCCTTCTCACATATGCTTTTCACAGTTATTTTTTCAAAATCAACCTTTTTCATAAGCTCCAACATGGCTGTCTCCATGCGGATTTCATTTTCTCTATATCTTTGATTATTTTTTGTATTCATATTACCCCCTGAAAAATGTATCGCTTCATCAGAAATCATCGTAAAAGCTCATTATCCCAACACAAATCGGGATATTGTCTATTGTAAGTCCGACCTTATCGGATTATGATGGAAATGTCAAGGAGAAAAAAGCAATCGCAGACGCAGAGAAAAAGGATAGTCGCAGGAGCAGTATCGCACTAAAGGCAGGTAATCTTATGAAATCAGCAATCTATCTGGGGAAAGAACATATTGAAATACAGGAGGTTCCGATTCCACACTGCACCGGTCAGGATGTCGTAATCAGAAACCTCTATTCCAGCATCTGCGGCACCGATGTTGCCGTGTACATGCACGGTCCCGAAACCGGACATAAGGTAACGATCGGCGGCGAATTCGGACATGAAACCGTATCCGTTATTTCCGAGGTCGGTGCGAATGTGACAGGCTTTCATGTCGGTGACCGGGTCTATCCGTACCCGCGGTATGCAAAGAATGATACACGCCGGGCAGGCACACTCGGCGGCTTTTCCGAATATATTCATATTCCGGAGGCACGCCTGAACCACTCCCTTTATCTTGTACCGGATGAAATTTCCGATCGGCTCGCATGTCTGATCGAACCGTTTACCGTCGGCTGCCGGGCAGCAAGGCGCAGCGCCCCGAAGTCCGGTGAAAAAGCGATGGTCTTCGGTGCCGGAACTATCGGTATTGCAGCCGCCGTCGCTTTAAAGTATTTTGGCGTTGACAAAGTCATGATTTGCGACCTTTCCGATTTTCGCCTTGATATCGTCTCCCGACTGGGCTTTGCCGTATGCAACACACAGAAGGAGGATTGGGCGAAAAAAGCACAGGATTATTTCGGAACTGCACCGTCTCTCTCCGGAAGCACCGCAGACATCGATATCATGATCGACGCAGCCGGTGCACAGACAATCCTTGAGCTGTTTATGAAAGCGGGAAAAATCGAGAGCCGCTTTGTCTCCGTGGCAGTCAATAATGCTCTGCGTCAGGTTGATCTTCTGCATATGACCTACTCGCAAAAGAGCATCATCGGTTCGGGCGGCTATATGCCTGAGGACGTCCGGGACGTAATGGATATCATGAAAAGCGGCAAATGGAATCTGGAGTCGATCATCACCCACGAGTATTCCATCTGCGAGCTTGAGGAAGCCATAAAAACCGCATCCGATACGACCCGCGCCTTAAATGTAGTGATCAAATTTTAAAGCGACCGACTGTCCCTGATCTGCTTTTTCCAGTACAGATATATCAGGGCATATACCGCATAGACATAAAGCATCGTCATCGCAATACTGATATAAGAATTTTTATAGAACACCAGCATAACTGCCACAAATACGATCGATATTACAATAAGCTTAATAAAAAATTTCCGGTTCGCCCTGCATCTGCTGAGCGCATACTTTTCCAAAAGGAAGAGAAATACAAAGTAAATCAGAAAAGAGCCGACCAGAAAGACATTCTTCGGTATCAGGGCGACCTCCTCCTCACGCATGAATTCCAATGCCGTTGTAATATTATTGAGCGCAGCTATGAGGAATATATGGATCATCATAAATCCGGTACCAATCGTGGACATATTTCGATCCAGTATCCTGTCGTACACAAATCCGTAGCTCAAAAACAAACCTGCCACGATCAAAAAAGCGAGCAGTGAGAAGTAAATGCTGTTAAAGCTCACACCGCCTTCAAAGTATCCCGAGATTCCGATAATCATCTCGCCAAAGGTAAAGACAACATACAGCATGACACGCTCTGTCAGATGCGGAAAATCGACCTGACTTAAGGCATTAACCTTCTGTCCGAGCAATGTAAGCACAATTCCGAGGAAAAGCGCGATCGGCGAAAACGCAATCCCCGTAACATGAAACAGCGGAATGGATATTCCGATCACGACAGCCTGAATCAGCAGCACATAAATATTGAAGCGTATATGCGCATCCTCCCACGGCATCGCTCCGCTGTTTTGCCGAAGCCTTATGATATACAGTATGGCTAAAATGACTACTATGAGGCACCATGCGATATTATAGCGCACAAAATAGTCCTGCCACTGCACCCGCGTTCCCTCTGCCATGTAATAGAGAAGATACATGCTGATGAAAAGACCGATATACAGCTTCTTGTCATTCTCCCCATAGCGGTTTATGTACAGAGTCATACTGTACCAGATTTGAAGAACTATGAGCGTGGTAAGTATGTAGGTAAGAAAAATATTCAGGTCAATAAACCCATTCGAAATATGATGCAGCAGAGAATTATTCCTGCCTATGATATAGACAAAGATCAAATCGTAGATCAGTTCTATATACTCAACTTTTTTCTCCTTTTCTTCCATAGCAATCATCCTTTCTCCGTCTTATTTTCTGCAAATTCCGCATCAACCATTATAACTTGTTATGATCAATTCCTCAATCCCCCGTTTTGTCAAATTACAAGCCTTTCCCACTTTGACAAATCGCATGGCACCTCCGTTTTCACGGATTGCACGGCAGAGAAAAGGAGAAAAAGAAAAAGCTGCCGAAGCGACTGCTTGTTCCGTCAGCGCTCCGACAGCTCTTGTTTTTCTTTGTTTCAATGACTTACTTTATCTTTTGTCTTTCGTTGTTTCCCTGCCCTACTTTGTCTTTATGTTTACTGTAACCCACTTTCCGTATGCCTTCTGGGTCTTGCCTGCCGCATCCTTATAGGTCTTATACGCACGGATACGGATATAATACTTCTTTTTGCTCTTCAATTTGGAAGCCGTGTATTTTACCTTCGTTTTCTTAATCGCCGTTGTTTTGGCACCCTTAAAGTTCTTTTTTGTGCTGACCTGAATCTGATAACCGTTGACCCCTGCTGCCTTTTTCCATGTTACAGTGATCGCTTTCTTCTTTGCGGTCACTTTCAGCTTCTTTACCTTTGCCACAGACGGTACTTTGACGGTATTGTCCGGATTTTTGACCGTTGCATCCTGATTCTGACCGGAGCCTCCCGTCGTTTCATCTGTGCTTTTATCCTTCGTTCCTTCCGCCGCTCCCGTATTCGCATCCCCGGTTACGGAACCGCCCGTTTTGTCAGCATCAGATTCTGCTTTCCCGCTATTTTCACTATTTCCGCTATCATCTGACGCTCCGTCAAGAAGGACGACCGGAATCTCATTGTTCTTCGCATAGGTCTCAGCCGCAGAACCCTTTGTCGTATATATCGTAAGCTGCTCACATGCGCCAAAAGCTGTTGTTTTGATAGTTTTTACATTGCTTAAGATCGTTGCTTTCTTCAGTGCCGGGCAATAATAGAACGCTCCGTTTTCAATCGTCGTAACGTTTGCAGGTATTGTAATCTCGCTTAAGGCGATACATCCCCAAAACGCATCATCCCAAATATAGGTCACGCTGCTTGGGATCGTGATTCCTGTCAGCTTGGCGCATCCGGAAAAAGCGCTCTCCCCGATGCTCTGAATGCCCTCCGGAAGGATGGCAGCCGTCATATTGGCGTTGTCATAAAAGGTATACTCCAAAATGTCTTTTACACCTGCCGGCAGCTCGATGCTCTGCAGATCACATTTTCGGAACGCATCATATCCAAGAAAGATTTCCTCGGTTCCTTCTCCGCTCCGCTTGGCAAATTCAGCTGTTTGCAGCTTGCTGCACTCATTAAATGCGTAATTTCCTATATATGTAATCTTCGAAGGAAACGTGATGCTCTCCAACTGTGCACATCCGCTGAACGCATAATCTCCCAGACTTGTCAGGCTGTCAGACAGGGCAACCGTCTTTAGCTCTGCATTGTCACGGAAAATGTCTTCCCCGATACTGACGATGGAATCCGGCAGCGTCACACCGATGATATCCTTCCCCTTAAAGATACGTCCTGCCATACTCGTAACCTGCTGACCGCCCAGCTCAGCCGGAACCTCCAGCTGCTTCAGTGCCCCTGTATAGCCTACGATTTCCGCCTCCTCGCCAAGATCCATATACATCCAGCCCGCAGAGTTCTCCGATACAGCGGCAGTCGCACTCTTAACAGGGATTCCTCCCTTCAAATGCCGATTTTCATCATCTGCAAAAGCCAGTGCGACCGATTCCTTTTCTGCATAGATGGTGAGCTTATTACAATTCTCGAACGCATCAAACCGTATCGTCATTACACTGTCCGGTATCACTGCAATTTCCAGATTGGTGCAGTCTTTAAAGGCTTCAAAATCAATCTCTTCCACTCCTTCGGGAATCACAATGCTCTTTAAGGACGTACAGGCTTCAAATACACTGCTGTCTATCAACGTAAGCGACGGCGAAAGCCGGACAGACTGCAGGCTGCTGCATCCCTGAAAGGCAAAGGACTGCAGTGTATGTACACCTTCCGGCAGAAGAATTTCGCTTAGGCTCGTGCAGCCATAGAAAACACTGTCGTCAAGCTGTGCGACAGCTTCCGGTATATCGATCTGTTCCAGAGCGGTACAGCCACTGAAAGCATTCGTGCAGATTCTCGTAGTTGCCTCCGGAAGCTCCACATGGCAAAGACTTGTGCAGTTCGCAAACGCCCTTGCTCCGAGCATCGGTTTCTCAGTCGTCTCCCGCGCACTTCCGCTCCCTGAAATCGTCACAGTCTCCAGACTCCCACATCCGTAAAAAGCTTCATCCCGTATCTCATACACAGACTTCGGAAGCTCTACGGCAGTCACCGACGATTCCTTGAAAGCCCCTCCTTCTATTCGTGTCACAGGATAGCCATCAAACTGCGCAGGCACCGTGACCTCTGCGGCTTCACCTGTATATTCCACGATCGTCACCTCCGGATCGTCATCCGTTCCTTCATACTTGTACCTCCAGTTCTCAGTTTCCAGAATCTCATTTGTGATAATGCTTTCGCCATCTTCCGCCTGCACCTTCCGTTCCGGAATCGCTGCCAGTCCGGCGGGCAGACATAAACACCCTACACACAACCACAGCATGACCCTCTTTCCGTTTCTCATCCGTTCCCATCTCCTTTTCTCATAGTGTTCTGTTTCGTTTTTTTCTTTTTTCTATCTTTATTCCATCCTTCTTCTATTCCTGATTTATGGCTGCAGAAGCTCTCCCATCCTCCTTTCCCTCTCCGCAGCACGAACAACTCCTTGCGAAATGCCTTCCGTCGTTTGCAAGCCTTCATTGCACCGGCACATACCGATCCTGTATATACACCCCGACGACCTTTGTAATGTCCAGTACTTCCGAAAACGAATAGATATCCTTTTGATAGGACTTTCCATCCCTCTGGCTAAATTCCGAGCTTCCGGCATCGACTATCGAGTTCTCCCCCGGCTGAGACGGCATAACATATACGGTGCTTCCGTCAATCATCTGCAGGCGAACCGTAATTGTCGTGTCGGAAATGCCCAAATCCTCAAACGGCACGTTGGATACATCCGAAAGAATTGTAATGCCGAGCGGTGTCAGCTCTACCCGCTCGAGTGTGGCTGTCGTACCGATATAAGGAAAGCTCATATCGGAAGTCCCCTCGAGCTCAACCTTTTCCTTTACCGTCAGATCTGCCGAAAAGGTTATGCTCCACATTCCTTCCACCAAAAGCTCCGGATGCTCCCCGTTCGGATTTGCGGTTAAGTCCTTAAAATATACCGTAATATTCTTTCCCTCATAAGCCTCCATGTCGGTCGTCAGACTCACGACATACGTGGCCACGTTCGGCTTTTCCTCTATATTTTCCAAGAGATAACAGTCTCCCGCTCCGCCGATCAGCTTATCCGCATTGTAATTATCCCCTTCACAAAAGGCAAAATAGTCAAATGCAATCTCTTCGCCGAAGGTAATACTTGACGGTGCTGTGATCTTCACCAGCAGATACATGCCCTGACTATCAATAATCGTTTCCTTCAGCTCCAGCATCAGATCCGGCTTACTTACCGCCTGCTGCTTTTTGCTCTCAACGCCCAGACTCTCACTCTTCTCGGTCTCCCCGATATGAAAGATATCCATAATCGTCATCCGAAAGGTATCAAAAATATTTGCCTTTGCATCTATGGCGTGAAACGACAATATGCCGACCGCACAGATCAGACCGAACACAATTCCGAGCACGCTTTTATTGAAGTGCTTTTTCGCCACTTTGGCAGGCTCCTCCGTCTCCGGCAGTGAATCTAGCAAGTTGTCTACCATTTGATCGTATTCCTTTGGAATTTCCACACGTTCGGAAAGCTCCCTCATCATTTTATCAAAGTCGGTCATACCTGCTCCTCCTTTCCTTCCAATGACGTTTTTATCAACTCCCGCCCCCGGTTCAGACGCGATTTTACGGTTCCTATCGGAATATCCAATACCCTCGCAATATCCCGCAGCGACAGATTGTCATAATAAAACAGTACAATAACAAGCCGGAACTCTTCCTTCAGGCTTTGCACAACATCCCACAATTCATTATAATGATCCTGTACCGAGCCAAGAAGCGCCTCGACCTTTTCATCTCCCGGAAGCTCTAACCGTTTTCGCTTCATCTGCAGCGCTTCATTTTTGGTGATTGCAATAATCCACGCCTTAAACTTGCGTGCATCCTTAAGCTGATCTAAGTGCTCATACGCCTTTAAAATAGCACTGCATACCGCATCCTGCGCATCCGCTTCATTTTGCAGAACCGCATATGCCACGATATAGAGCGAATATTTATATGTGATAACTTTTTCGCAAAATTCCATTCGTCTCATGATTTTCTTCTCTTCTCAAGATAAAAGCTCATTCTTCTTCTATAATAATTGATGCTCCGGCAAAGGAAAAGGTTCCCGAAAAAAACAACAAAAAGTGATGTACCGCTTCGTTCCTTCCGGTACATCACTTTTTATTTTGCTGTTATTTGATTTTTATCTTGATCCTCGCCTTCTTATTGCTGCCGTCCGTCGAGGAAGCGGTAATGGTAACGTTCTTACCCTTTCCTGCTTTCTTTGTCTTTATCTTCCCGCTCTTTGATACCGTCGCATATTTGGTGTTCGAGCTTGTCCACTTGAGTTTCTTGTTGACCTTCTTATTGTCGTTCTTTCCTGTCGTCCTGACCGTCGCTCTGAGATTCACGGTTTTCCCGGCTTTCACCGTCACGGTCCTGCCGTTCTTGCTGACAGTCACAGCGCC
>JAFUZE010000243.1 GCA_017476765.1 Lachnospiraceae bacterium | reverse complement strand
TAGCCGACAGCATTTCGGAGGGAGATACTCTTGCAAATTCGAAGGAGTGGAATGTCAACGGTGAGAAGGTGACGATCAGCGTGGAGAAGACGGAGCAGTAAAATGCCTTTTCATCGTATCAGATGAGGTCGTACAAAAGATAGGTATAAGCAGGTAATTGCAAAATATATGAAACGTAGGAATATGTATCTGCAACGCCTGCTTATAGAAGATCAGAGAGGAGAAGGTAAGCGTATGATGGGAAGGCGGGGAGGCAGACATCACAACAGGCGAAGGCATCTGTGCGCCGTGCTTGCCGCCGTGCTGCTCCTTGCGCTGAGTGGTTCGGGAAAGGTGTATGCGCATGAGGACGTGCACGAGGAAATCACCGCGAAAACCCCGAAGCAGTTTTACGACGAGGTTGTGAGGATGGTTGACAGCGGCTGGACGCAGAACGAGATCATCGTCCTTTTTGATCCGGGTCAGATCAACCCTCACGAGATTAGGGGATATGCGTTTGAGAAGGGCGGTTATGAACTGGAGGCAAAGTTTGCCCACTGGGCGTATTCCTGGAAGGAGCAGCCGGAGGGAATTGTTGTCACGTTCAAAACGGAGCATCTGCTGTCGAGCCTGCAGAATAAGCAGATCGACATGGTTGTGACAGCGATTGCCGAAGATTGCAGGAACATGACCGATTACGAGAAGATCAAGTATGCCTACGACTATCTGATACTGAACTGTGAGCGCAATGCGGGCAATGTGGGCATTTACCACAATCTGATTTTGGGAAGCAGCGACAGCAACGGTTATGCGGAGGCGTTTCTTGCCATCATGCACAAGATGAACATTCCGTGCAGGTATACCTACAATGCGTACCATGCGTGGAACACGGTCTGCTTAAACGGTGCATGGTACAATCTGGATGCGTCGCTGGGCGATGCGGGGGGAGACCGGATCAATTATGATTATTTTTTGAAAAACAATAAGGACTGGATTGGCATGCAGCCTGTCGAGGGAACTGCGTTTATCTCGTATCACGCATCGAGTCTCGAGAAACGGGCATCCTATCCGGACTATAAAATTATGGGGATTTTAAGGACAAGCAGCGTTATCACGATACCTGCTGCGCTTTTCCTGATTCTGCTCATTGCATTCCGGGTGGCGAGAAAACACCACACCAACTACCGAATTGCCCGGAATGAGCAGATCATCAAAAATCTGTACAAGCTGCCGGACGAGTGAGCGATTACCGGCGGCGAAGTGAACCGTAACAGTGAGTGCAGTGAATATGTGATGCGGCTGAACAGGTATTGTGCATGCAAGAGAGGGGTGCAATGTATGGGAAAAAGAAAAGCGGTTTTTGGAGAAAAGCATACTTGTAACGGGTTTACGGCTGTGGGGCGTCTGTGTGCTGCCGTCATGCTTCTGCTCGTGCTGACTGCCTGCAGTACGCTGAAGGTACATGCCGAGAAGCTGGAGACCTTATCGACGACCGAGGAGTTTTATGACAAGGTCGTGACGATGGTCGAACAAGGCAGGATGCAGGAAAAATTCATTGTTCTTTTTGATCCGGCGTTTATCAATCCGCAGGAAATCCGCGGACATGCGTTTGAGCGTGGCGGATATGCGCTTGAGGCAAAGTTTTCCCATTGGTCCTATTCCTGGAGACAGGAGCCGGAAGGGGTTGTCGTCTCGTTCAAGACCGGATACTTTTTATCGAGCAATCAGGATAAACAGGTGGAGGCTGTGGCGGAGGCGATTGCCAAAGACTGTCAGGGGAAGACGGATTATGAGAAAATCAAATATGCCTATGACTACATCATCCTGAACTGTGAGTATGATCTGAACAAGGATGGTGCCTACAACAATTTGATCAGGGGCAGAAGCTGCTGTAACGGATATGCGGAGGCATTTTTGACGATCATGGATAAAATGAACATCCCGTGTAAGTATACGGTCAATTCGTCCCATGCGTGGAATACGGTTTATTTAAACGGGGCATGGTATAACATTGATACGACATGGGGAGATGCCGGCGGAGATCAGATCGATTATACCTATTTCCTCAAGTCCAATGAGGATTGGGAAGGCATGGGACCGACAGAGGCAACTGCAATGGCATCCTTCCCGGCGAAGGATCTCGAGCTGCGGGCACACTATCCGAATTATACGCTTTTGGCGAAGCTAAAGACGAGTGCCGTGCTCATTGTTCCGCTGGTGGTGCTGCTTTTGGTGATTTACCTGCTTCGGGCAATCGGCGGACAGAAAACCAGAAACAATATCGCAAAAAACGAAGAGCGGATCCGCAACCTGTACAAGCTGCCGGATGAGTAGAACAACCGGGGCGGTGCATATGCTGACATCAGGCGGAGACTTGTAAAAATGGATAGAAAAGCAAAAACAGATTGGAAAAGAATCAGAGACATTCGCACGCTGCTTATCGGCGTCATCTGCGTCATTCTGTGTCTGGCGGGCGTCACCGGCTGCCGGAGCAACGCACAGGAGCAGCAGTATGAGGAGCAGTTTGAGTCGAAGGAGGAACCGGAGACCGGGCAGCAGGAGGCGGAGCCGGGGGCTTCCTTTGCCGTCAGCCGCTTAAAGACAAACTGGATAGAAAATCCTGTGGGAGTAGATACATCTACTCCCTGTTTTTCATGGGAAATGATCTCGGACGTGCAGGAGGTCACGCAAAAGGCATACCGGATCAACGTCCGGAGCGCAGAGACGGAGGAGAAAACGCTGCTGTGGGACAGCGGTACGGTGTTTGACAGCCGGACGACCGGAATCCGGTACGAGGGCGAGCCGCTTCAGTCGCATACGGTCTATGAGTGGGAGGTCGCCGTCTGGAATCAGGAGGGGCAGATGTCCGAGAAGGTTTCTTCGTCCTTTCAGACCGCATATGTGGAGGAGCAGCCGTTTGCCGGAGCGGCGATGATCTGCATGCAGGGTGAGGAAAATGTCTACGATGAAGGGCAGGCGGTCTTTGTCAGGGATTTCGAGGTGAAGTGCGGGGAACTGAAACGGGCGACGCTATACGCATCGGCGCTCGGCATTTACGACGCATATATAAACGGACAGCGCGTCGGTGCGGACGAGCTGAAGCCGGGCTGGAGCAATTATGAGAAAAGCCTGTATTATAACACCTATGATATTACCGAACTGCTCTCCGGCTCGGCAGGCGGAAATGCTTCGCCGGCAGAGGAGAGCCGCAGCCGTATTGCCGTCATGCTCGGGACGGGATGGTGGTGCGGCAGGGTCGCTTTCGGCACCTACGATTACCACAAGCCCGCTTTGGTCTGCACAATCCGATTGGAGTACAGAGACGGGAGGGTGGAGGAAATCTGCACCGATGAGAGTTGGACATATGTGAAGGATACCGCAGTAATCTGCGCCGATCTTTTCAATGGCGAGGTCTTTGATGCGCGCAAACCGACGACCGGGGAATTATCGGATGCTTCCCTTACCCCGGAGCTCTCCGGAGAAAAGGCGGTCGTGGTCAGCACGGATTTTGCAGGGGAATATCATTCGTTTTACGGCAATCAGGTGCAGCATTTGAAGGCATACGACAGAGAGCCTGTCAGCGTTGTCGTGTATGACAGTGTGAGCGAAAACGGCACGACCTACGGTGAAATTTCCGTTAAGAGGGAGAGCGGGTATGACGGGCAGCTGCGGCTGCTGCGGGGAGAGACGGCGATTTTTGATCTGGGACAGAATATGGCAGGTGTGCCGTATGTCAGCTACGAGTCAGCGGAGGGGGCGGAGGTTACGATCGATTTTGCCGAGATGCTCAACGATTCCGGAAGCGAAGAGAGAGGCAATGACGGACCGAAGGGCAGTCTGTACACGGCAAATTACCGCTCTGCGGAGTCGAAGCTGACGCTGGTTTCGGACGGCGAAGGGGTGCAGGAATATCAGCCGGTCTTTACGTATTACGGTTTCCGTTATCTGTCCGTCACCGCAAGCGAGGATATCACGATCCGCCGCATAGAGGGCAGATGCATCGGAAACAGCTCGGAGGAATGCGGCTGGCTGAGCACTGACAATGAGATGCTCAATCAGCTTTACGAGAATACAAAGTGGACGCAGCGCAACAATTTCCTGCTTGTGGCGACCGACTGCCCGCAGAGGGATGAACGTCTCGGATGGATGGGAGATCTGCAGGTCTTTGCCAAAACGTCCCTCTACAATCAGGATCTGATGTCCTTTTACCGGAAGTGGAGCAAGGACTGTATGGAAAGCCAGACGGAGGAAGGGGCTTACACGGACACCGTGCCCCGGACGATTATTACCGGAAGCGGCAATGCGGGATGGGGGGATGCCGGAATCTCTGTTCCGTATGACCTTTATCATATGTACGGGGATGAGACTCTTTTGGAGAGCTCCTACGCATCGATGCAGCGTTATATGGAGTATCTGGCATCAGTCAGCGATTTTGCCGTGCAGGGCGGCAGAATCGGACCGCTGACGACGTACGGAGACTGGCTCGGCTTTGAGGATTCGGACAAGGAGCTCATCTCGACGCTCTGCTATGCGAAGGATGCCGGACAGATGGCGGAAATTGCGGATATTCTGGGCGATAAAAAGAGCGTGCGCACTTACCGGAAGCTGTTTGGGCAGATTACGGATTATTTTCATGAAAAATATATGGAGGACGGGCATATCCGTGCCGGATACCGGACGCAGACGGCGCTTGTGCTGGCGATGGCATACGGGCTGCTTGACGGGAAGGAGGACCAGGCGGCATGTGAGGATTTGCTCATAAAGCTTGAGGAGTCGGGAGGCACGCTTACGACCGGCTTTTTGGGGACACCGCTGATTTTAAAGGAGCTGTCGGAGCACGGGGAGCTTGACGCGGCGTACCGGCTTTTGCTAAAGACGGAAAACCCGTCGTGGCTGTACAGTATTTTGCAGGGGGCAACGACGATCTGGGAGCGCTATGATTCCTACACGATCGAAAACGGCTTTGCCGATGCGGCGATGAATTCCTTTGATCACTTCAACAACGGCAGCGTGGCAGCGTGGATGTACGAGGATCTGCTTGGAATCCGCATCACATGCGAGGCGGAGAAGGAGGAGCGCATCGTGCTTAAGCCGGGCATTGTAGCGGATGTTGATGCGGCATTGATTCGCCATGCCGAGGGCGGATACCACAGCGCATACGGGGAGATCAGTGCATCGTGGGAGATCACGGAGAAAGGAATCACTTATCAGGTAAGGCTTCCGGCAAACTGCCGGGCAGCTCTTTACCTGCCGGTAAAGGGGAGCGACGAGCCGGATTCGTATCAAAAGAGCAGCATCGGAAGCGGAACGTACACTTATTTCTACAAAATTGACACAAATGAGTGGGTTCCTGATTAGTTTTGTTTGCGTAATATGGTCAAATATGATAAAATTGATAGCATTGATAAAGGATATTTAGCTATTGTTCACATGGCAGGGGTATAATTCTTAAGGGCAAAAGAAAAAAGGAAAGAAGGGCAAAAATATGGAGACGAATTTGAAGTATTCCGATGATATGCGCCGTCTTGTGCTCGTCGTGGACGATGAGAATGTAAACAGACAGCTTCTGGGGTATATTCTGAGCAAGGACTACGAGGTGCTTTATGCGGAAAACGGACGGGAGGCGCTTGAAATCATCCGGGAAAACAGCCAGATGCTTTCACTTGTGCTTCTGGATCTGATCATGCCGGAGATGGACGGCTTTGAACTGCTCGAAGTGCTTCGGGCAGATGAGGAGCTGAAACGGATTCCGATTATCGTTCTGACATCGGAGGAATCTGCGGAGGTAAAGAGCTTAAAGCTCGGTGCGGCAGATTTTATCAAAAAGCCTTATGATATGCCTGAGGTGATTCTGGCGAGAGTGTGGCGTATCATTGAGCTGTCTGAGGATAAGAACATTATTCAGGCGGCGGAGAAGGATGAGCTGACAGGGCTCTACACGCCGAATTTCTTTTACGAGTATGCACTGCAGCTGCAGCGGTATCATAAGAACCGGGTCATGGATGCGGTTGCACTCAATATCGACCATTTTCATCTTGTCAATGAACTGCACGGCAGAGACTTCGGCGACCGTGTCCTGAAGCTGATCGCAGATCAGATCGTTAAGTTCCTGAAAGGTACGCTGGGAATTGCATGCCGGAGTGATGCGGACACCTTTTTCCTCTACTGTGCACATCAGGACGACTACAACGCTTTGCTCGATCAGGTTCTCGAAGGTCTTTCCGAACTCTCGGAGACTGCGCGAATCCGTCTGCGCATCGGTGTGTATGAAAAGACACCTCACGATCTGGAGATGGAGCAGCGTTTTGACCGGGCAAGGACTGCCTGCAATTCGCATCGCGGAAATTATTCGAAATCCATTGCATATTATGATATTAAGCTTCACGAAAATGCGATTTTCGCAGAGCGGCTTATCAACGACATACACGAGGCACTGGAACAGAAGCAGCTGAAGGTATTCTATCAGCCGAAGTACAATATTCAGTCGGAGAAGCCGGTTTTATCGAGCGCCGAGGCGCTGATCCGGTGGCAGCATCCGGAGTTTGGTATGGTCAATCCGGGCGTGTTCATTCCTCTTTTTGAACAGAACGGTCTGATTCAGATGCTCGATAATTACGTTTGGAGAGAAGCGGCAGCACAAATCAGGGAATGGAAGGACAAATTCGGTGTATCCCTGCCGGTATCGGTCAATGTTTCGCGTATTGATATTTACGATCCGGAGCTGGAGGAAAAGCTGGCAGAGATTCTCGAGGAAAACGGACTTACCACAGCCGATCTGTATCTGGAGATTACGGAATCTGCCTATGCGGAGGATGCCAAGCTTCTGGTCGAGGTGGTCGAGGATCTTCGTGCCTATGGCTTCCGGATTGAGATGGACGATTTCGGTTCCGGCTATTCCTCGCTGAACATGCTGTCCATGCTCCCGATCGATGTGCTCAAGCTGGATATGAAGTTTATCCGGAATATGAACGAGGATGAGACG
>JAFUZE010000242.1 GCA_017476765.1 Lachnospiraceae bacterium | reverse complement strand
GCAGGATACTGTTACGGATGTCCTCGAAGGTATAGCCGAACGCCTTCTGCATTCTGTGCCGCTCCTCGTCCGTGTACTCCGGCACCCTCTCATTCGGAATCTTGATGCTCGAGAGCGTAATGAGATTGGAATCGAGCCATTCGCCATACGGCTGTCTTGCCGCGTAGGACTCCTTGAGCTCATCGTCATCCACAACAATGCCCTTCACGGTATCAACGAGAAGCATCTTGCCCGGACGCAGCCGCTCCTTCATCACAATTTTCGTCGGG
The DNA here is from genome assembly GCA_017476765.1 of Lachnospiraceae bacterium. Lineage (GTDB taxonomy): Bacteria > Bacillota > Clostridia > Lachnospirales > Lachnospiraceae > JAFUZE01. The sequence goes on along the minus strand of JAFUZE010000242.1, from coordinate 6,562 downwards.
TCGATCGGCAGAACGCCGACCTCTGAGGATAAGATCAGCTGGTCATCATCCGTAATATAATAGCGGGAAGGACGCAGACCGTTGCGGTCGAGCACCGCGCCCATGATATCCCCGTCGGAAAACAGAATCGATGCCGGTCCGTCCCACGGCTCCATCATCGTTGCGTAATACTGATAAAAATCCTTTTTGCTCTGGGACATCGTCGCATTGTTTGCCCACGGCTCCGGTATTGCGATCATAACCGCAAGCGGCAGATCCATTCCGCTCATAACGAGAAACTCCAGCGTATTGTCGAGCATCGCGGAATCGGAGCCGGAAGCGTTGATCGCAGGCAGAACCTTGTGGAACAGTCCGTGCAGATGCTCGGATTCCATGTTCTCCTCCCTTGCAAGCATCTTATCCGCATTGCCGCGAATCGTGTTAATCTCACCGTTGTGCACGATAAAGCGGTTCGGATGCGCTCTCTCCCAGCTCGGGTTCGTGTTCGTCGAAAATCTCGAATGCACGATCGCAATCGCAGACTCGTAATCCGGATCCTGCAGATCCGTAAAAAACGTGCGCAGCTGTCCGACTAAGAACATACCCTTGTATACAATCGTCCGGCTGCTTAAGGATACGACATAGGTATTGTCCGAGGACTGCTCGAACACGCGTCTTGCTATGTACAGCTTGCGGTCAAAATCAATTCCCTTTTCCACATCCGCCGGCTTTTTGATAAACGCCTGCATGATATACGGCATACATGCCACCGCCTGATGTCCCAACACCGAAGGCACGGTCGGCACCTGCCTCCAGCCCAAAAACTCCAGTCCCTCCTTCTCAACAATGATCTCAAACATCTTGCGCGCCTGATTGCGCTTCAGCTCCTCCTGCGGAAAGAAGAACATACCCACACCGTACTCTCTCTCCTCACCAATAAAAATGCCGAGGGCTTTTGTGACTTTCGTGAAGAATTTGTGAGAAATCTGTGTCAGGATTCCTACACCGTCACCTGTCTTGCCCTCGGCGTCTTTGCCGGCTCTATGTTCTAAATTTTCTACAATTTTGAGAGCGTTTTCAACGGTCTCTCGACTTTTGCGTCCCTTGATATTCACACATGCACCGATACCGCAGTTGTCATGCTCGAACTCCTCGCGGTAGAGTGCCGGCCTCGGGACATTCGGTTTTGCATCAAACATACCCTGTCTCCTTTCATGCACCTCGCACTGTACGGATACCTGCACCATATATGCTGCTTACATCCGGACTGTCTGGCAGACACCTGAAGCGTTGCTTTTCATCTTGCTAAGCACTGACTTAGGGCGCTGCATTTTTTCTAACAGATACTATACACCAAAGCTTCCGTTCTGTAAACAGGAAATTTTTGCTGAATTGTCAGATAATCAGACAATTCAGCAATTTGCGCCTTATTGTCACTCTTTTCCGGAGGATATCCGCCCATAAACCACATAACAGGTTCGAGTAGTGATCACATCTGCCTGCGCACGACCGCATACTCGTTATCCGAGCGGTAATACGGGCACGACTCGTAGCGGGAGCTCAAAAAGCGCACCAGATCATCCTCATCCAGATTGACCTCACAGTTATATTCCTCATATTCGTCGTCATACACATAATTGACGCATGTGTCACACAGGTTCGAATTCATTGTCCCACTCCTTTTTTGAGGAAGCAGCCTCTGTTGTGGCAGGCGAACGTAGTCAGCCTCTGCTATCTAAGGAAACGCTGATTAAATCAGCTTTTCCTTAGATTGCTCCGCATGGATGCGCAGAAATTCGCTGTGGAAAGGCACTTTGTGCCTGCGAATTTCGCGCGGGAAACACTTAATCAGTGTTTCCCTAAGGTTCCTCAATGACGTTGTCCTTGCCCTCCGGCAGAATCACCGCCAGTATAATGCCCACGACAGCGGCGAGCGCAAGACCGGAAATCGTAACAGAGCCGTATACCGGAATGCTGTCACAACCGATACCCAGAACCAGGATGATCGCAGCCACCAAAAGGTTTCTGCTGTTGCCGAAGTTCAGTCTCTCATTGACAATGATACGCACGCCGACCGCCGAGATCATACCGTATAAGACGATGCTGATTCCTCCGGTGACCGGTCCCGGAATCGACGAAATAAATCCGCCGAACTTTCCGACAATGCCTAAAATGACAGCAAAGCATGCCGCAATGCGGATGACTGCCGGATCATAAACCTTTGTCACGGCAAGAACACCGGTATTTTCCCCGTATGTCGTGTTGGCAGGTCCGCCGAGGAGTCCCGCAACGGCAGTCGCCACACCGTCCCCGAGCAGCGTTCTGTGCACGCCCGGGTCTTCCATAAAGTTCTTACCCACCACTGCTCCGTTTGTCGTAATGTCACCGACATGCTCGATCATCGTCACAAGCGCAATCGGAGCGATCGCCAAAATAGCATCTGCTCGGAATGTCGGCACGCATAAAAGCTGCTTATAAATCTGCGGGTCTGCAAAGGAAAACCAGGTTGCCTGCTTTACCGCCGTAAAATCGCAAAAGCCGAGCGGCAGGCACACCAGATATCCTACAATGATCGCAAACAAAATCGGCATCAGATTGAAGATTCCTTTTGCATAGACGGAAATGATAATGATCGTCGCCAGCACGCACACCGTCACAAGAACCGCTTTTAAGCTGAATGCCCCGTCATAATAAAAGGCATTTCCGATTGCAGATGCGCTCAGACGCAGACCAATGACAATGATGATCGGTCCTGTCACGATCGGCGGCAGCAATTTATTGACCTTTTCATAGCCGAAAATTTTGATCAGAAGCGCAAAGAGCGCATAGACCAGTCCGGACACGATCAATGCGCCTTTGACCGCCGCAAGCCTGTCCAGATAGACTGCCTCATCGCTGCTCATGCGCGCATCCCCGATAATTGCCTGGATTCCCGCCATGAAAGCAAAGCTGGAGCCCAAAAAGACCGGCACCTTTTTCTTGGTAATCAGATGGAACAGCAGCGTTCCCACACCGGCGCAAAACAGCGTAATCGACGTGTTCAGTCCGGTAATCGCCGGCACCAGCACGGTCGCACCGAACATCGCAAGTGTGTGCTGAATGCCAAGAATGAGTTTTTGTTTTATCGTTCTCTGTTCGTTCATTTTTCCATTCCTCCTCATAATTGCTAAAACACCAAGCATTATTCTATCACATCCATTTTGTTTTTTCACTACTTTTTTCTCCTATTCACGCTGCTGCTGTAATTTCTTTGCCGGCATTCGCCGCTTTTCCTCATTTCTGTATTTGACCGCCGCATCTCCTTCTGCTACTATAGAGAGAGAAGCGAACAAACAAAAGCTCAAAGGAGAACCCTATGAAAGAGACGTTATATACGATACCCTTAACGGATGCCTTTATGGCGAAGGACGAATGCCCGTTCTGCTTTATCGAACGCAGCGTGGAGCAGGATCTTTTAGACTTTACACTCGGCTCCGGCTCCTCCTACATGGAGAGCGATGTGCGTGAGGCAACCGACAAGGCAGGCTTTTGCCGGACACATTTTAAAAAGATGTATGACTACGGAAACACGCTCGGAAACGCATGGATCTTAAAAACGCATTTTGAACAGATCAACAAGGAGCTGCAAAGCCGGACAAAAATGTTTTCCAAAGGCAAGAGCTCACTGCTTGGCAGAATCAAAAAGGGGGAGGAGGATAATTCCATCTCCGCATGGGTAAAGGAGCGTGAAGAGTCCTGCTACATCTGCAGCCGCTTCCGGGATACCTACGCCCGCTACATCGACACCTTCTTTTTTATGTACAAAAAGGACGGAGAACTGACGAGAATGCTCAAGGAATCGAAGGGCTTTTGCCTGTACCATTTCGGAGATTTGATGAAGGCATCCGACAGTGCACTGAATGACAAGCAGAAGGATACGTTTTATCCGCTTATCTTCGAGCTGATGGAACAGAATATGGCTCGTGTCGGCGAGGATGTGTCGTGGCTCGTGGAAAAATTTGATTACAAGAATAAGGATGCAGACTGGAAAAATTCCCGAGATGCCGTCCAACGCGGCATGCAGAAGCTGCACGGCGGATATCCGGCAGACCCGGTGTACAAGATGAATAAATAACAATAAAAAAGAAAGGTCAGAAAGAGTGAACCGTAACTCTGTCTGACCTTTTTATTAAGATTCAAAGCATTTCCTCGCGGTAATAGCATTTCCGAAACATGTCAAGATATTCAACGGATTCCTCGTACAAGCTTCTGGGATCCACCCGCTTTAATAAAACCTGCTCCTTAAGGAGACCGTCCATTGTAAAAATGACCATCTTGAGTACCTTGGACGGGTCGATTCCATCCTTAAAGCGGGTCAGATCTGCCTTTGCATAAATCTGTTGGAGGGTATCTGAGGTCATATCCATGATCTGCTCGACCTGCGCTACCGCTTCCTCATCCTCCTCCAAAAAGGCGTTATTCAAAAAGCTGAGCATGTACGGATACTTTTTCATGATCTGCCACTTCGCATACTCAAGCTGTCTCTGAATGACAAAAAAGTCATCCTCCAGAAAGCCGATGCTTCTCTCATACTCCATGCTCACATATCTTGCACTGTACTCATAGATGAATGCGTACAAATGAAGCTTGCTTCCGAAATAGTGGAACAAAAGCCCTTTGGAAATTCCCGCCTCCATCACCATTTCATCTGTGCTCGCCCTTTTATATCCGTACAATGCGAACAGCTTCAGCGCCGCATTGATCATCCGATCCTGCTTTTCCTTTTTTAAGTCGAAAAACTTGTCATTCATAGAACTCCCCCGACAATCTCAGGAACCTCCGGTGCACCGGTGCATCCTGACAACAGTCCCTGACCTGCTTTTAGTTCATACAGCAGCGCCTCCGGTCACCTTGCACGCCCTGTCTGCATAAATTATCTTATCACACATCACCCATTGTTGCAATGTGAACCGACCTCGAAATAGCCTTGCCCGATATCGGCTATGATAAAAGTATGGCAATTATCGATTTTGCAACGTGAAAAACTGTATTAAAAATTTTGTTCTGCGGGGTTGTTTTATTTGTATTTATCCTTTAAAATAAAGGAAAGAAACGCTCGAAGAAAGGAGTTATAGGATGGGAAAGAAATTCGGTAAATTTTTGCTCTTTGTTACGACTGCATGTGCGGCTGCAGCAGGTGTTTATTACTTTTTACAGAAGCGAGAAGAGGAAGCCTGGGACGACGACGATTTTGACGATTTTGATGAAGAGGATGACGACGATTTTGACGATATGGATAACGACTTTGAGGATCGCAGCTATGTGTCCTTAAACGCCAAAGCTTCAGCGCCAAAGCAGGAAGATACCGCTGCCGAATCGGAAAAGAAGGAAGAAACGGAGCCTGCCTTTACAGAAGACTATTTCGATGAGGAAGATGAATATGTCGATGACAGCGAAGCAGCTACGGAGGAACTCGATTAGCCTGCACACTCGTTCCATTAAAAAATGCTGATAAAAAAGAGATTTGGGAAAATCAACCAAATCTCTTTTTCTGTGTGACAGCGTCCGTATGAACGGACAATGCCGCTACTTCGCTTCTTTAGACGCCTTCCTTTTCTCAAGCAGAATCTCTTTGATGTCATGCGCCTTATCCTTCATTCTCTGTGATGCATTCTTTGAGATCAAAATACCTGAAATCAGCTTGCTTGCAATATCATATTCCTCGAACCGTATCGCAAGAACCGCAAGCAGATAGTCCACCGTATGTTTTTCCATGCCGCACATCGGATAAGCCTCGGTCTGTCTCGCCGTGATAAATCCGTCAAAGGCATTTTTCAAAAACTCATTTTCGGCAGCCTGCACCTCCGCTTTTTTCTTTTCATAGTCTGCCTCCGCCGAATCGAGGCTCTCCGCCATTCCCCGCATCAGCCATCCCGCTCTCAGGCAAATATAGGCTCTCTCGCTCGCCTTACTCTTTCTGACAATCGCATTGGCAAGCGCAAGCTTATACCGTGCCAACGCCGTCTCGTAGGAATAGACCGGTTCATCCGGCTCGCTGAAACGAAACGTGGTCGAAATCTTCTCTCGAATCAGCTTTGCCTGCGCCGGTGTCATATAAGTAAAATAACGTCCCAGTGCAGCATATCCGCACTTCGGGCAGAGAACCACGTCATACTTGAGCGTATCCACGTTCTCATAGCGGGGACGTAAATCCAGATCAGTCTCCAAAAGCCTTGTCTTGTTTCCTCGGATGCTTTTTTGTTTAAATTTATTGTCGCAGACCGGACAGGTATAGCTCTTTTCAAGTAAGGTTTCCATCTCCAGCTGCAGCGGATCCTTCTTCTCTTGTGCCGCTGGCTGCCCATCCTGGCTAAACTGCCCCTCCTTCTTTTTCTCATAAATATCTTCACTCTCAAGACCGCCAAGTCCGAATTGCTCCAGACCGGATAATAATCCTGCCATACTGAATCTCCTCTTTTCCTCGTATTTTTTCACACGCTGATACGGACAAGCTGTCACGACATCTGTGAAAAGGAGCGCAACCGTTCCTGATCGCCAATATCCAGCCTGCCTTCACAGCCATGTATCCCTCTGCTCAAAACCT
>JAFUZE010000241.1 GCA_017476765.1 Lachnospiraceae bacterium | reverse complement strand
TATTCCTCATCGTCGAATGTCTCCATTCCGATTAAGCAGGTGGCAAAATACGATATCAGCTCCTTTGACGTGATGCCGGGCAGCATTTCCGTCGGAAGCGAGTCAAATATTATGTTCAGCATTTACAATACCGGTAAGACGACGCTTTACAATGTGAAGGTAGCATTTGAGGCACCTTCCATCTCCGGCGGGGACACGTTCCTCGGGAAGATCGAGCCGGGCGGAACGGGCAACGTGGACACGATGGTGACCGGTGAGCAGATGACCGAGGATGACGGCAAGGTCAAGGTCATTCTTTCCTACGAGGACGAGGCAGGAAATGTGACGACGGATGAGAAGGAACTGGAATTATTTGTCACGGAAGACAGCTTTGCAGGCGGCGATATGGATTTTGAGAATATGGATATGTATGAGGGCGGTGAAACGAACGCCGTCTCACGAATCGGACGTACGATTCTGATCATTGTCATTGTTGTTGTCGCACTAGTCATTGCACTGATCGTGATATTAAAGCTTCGCAAGAAGAAAAAAGCTGCGAGAGAGCTGGCGGATGATCTGGAGGATCTGCTCAGTGATATCGATGATACCGATAAGGGACAGGATGTATAAGTTGCGAGGAGAGTAGTCGATGAAATTTAGTGATATATGGAAGATGAGCAGCGGAAGCTTGTGGAAAAGAAAGCTGCGCACGATTTTGACGATTCTCGGCGTTGTGATCGGAACAGCTTCCATCGTTGTCATGATGTCTTTAGGACTCGGTCTGAACCGTGCGACGACAAAGGAGATCGAGGAAAACGGCGGTCTGACGACGATTACCGTATATGAGGGAAACAATATGGATTATGACGGCTCATCAGGTACGGACGGAAAGCTGGATGATGATCTGGTGGAGAGCATCCGTCAGATCGAGCATGTGAAGGTCGTCTCTCCGGTTTTAACGATGAATGTCATTGCGAAGTATGGCAGCTATGAGTCGTATTTGTATCTTCGGGGAATGGACCCCGATGCGTTGGCAGAGATGAATATTCCGATCGGACAGGGAAGCCTGCCGGAGAAGGGCGGAGAACTGAAATTTTTGTACGGAAACCAGTGTATTGTTGATTTCTATAATTCAAAGACGGGGGACAGCTACTGGGACAACGGAGTGCTGCCGGATATTGATTTGATGAAGGACAGCATTTTTGTCATTTTTGATACGGATGCGTACTGGAATGCCCAGTACAATGACGGAAGTGACTCCTCCGAGGTTGTAAAACCGCCCAAGAAATATCTGGTCGATGCATGCGGTATTGTTGCCGGTGATCTGAACACCTACAATAGTTACAGTTGGGGCGTGTACTGTGACATCGATGCCTTAAAGGCTCAGCTGAAAAAAGTATTTAAAAACAAGCCGATTCCGGGGCAGCCGACAACTTCCTCAGGCAAGGCATACAAGGAGCTGTATTACAATACCATTTATGTCAATGTGGACGATATGACAAATGTGAAGGAAGTGCAGTCTGCGATTACCGAGATGGGTTATCAGGCAGAGAGCAATATGGAATGGGTGGAGTCCACCCAGAAGCAGTACGGTTATATTCAGGCAGTGCTTGGAGGCATCGGAGCTGTTTCCATGCTGGTTGCCGCAATCAGTATTGCGAACACGATGATGATGTCCATCTATGAGCGCACGAAGGAAATCGGTGTCATGAAGGTGCTTGGCTGTGACATTCGCAACATTCAGGCGATGTTTTTGATGGAAGCCGGCATGATTGGTCTGATCGGCGGCATTGTCGGACTGATTTTGAGCTTTGGAATTTCTGTCATCATCAATATAGTCGTGAAGAGTATGGGGACGGATATGCAGCTTTCCTACATTCCGCTCTGGCTGTCCGGTCTGTCGATTGTCTTTGCCGTGTTAGTCGGTATCGCAGCGGGATTTTTCCCATCCAGACGGGCGATGAAGCTCAGTCCTCTTGCTGCAATCAGAAATGAATAAAAATTTTTCGCTTTTTCTTATGCAATCCCATGCAGTATCGATAAGTTGCATGGGATTTTTGTATACAAATTTTGATAAAATATGAACAGAAGGCTTGCTTTTTATATGCCATGTTTTTGCTGTAAACTACGATGCATAAAACAAGGAGAAGCGGAGACAATAGGAGGAGACAGAAAAAGAAGAAAAAGGGCAGAGGGAAAGGATTATGGCGAATGCAATTCTGTATGTCAAGGCAGAAAAGAATGTGGAGCTGACAAAGGATGCGGTGCTGCTGGGGGATATTGCAAAGCTGTTTTGCAGGAACGAACATATTACAAATAAGGCAAAGACTCTGAAGGTCTATCAGTTTCCGAAGCAGGGGGAAAAGCGGCAGGTCATCAGTGTGCTGAAAATCATAGAGCTGCTGTATAAGGAATTTCCGGATATTACGGTGGAAAATATCGGTGAGATTGATACGATTGTCGGACGGGTAGCGATCAAGGGAATTGACCGCAGTCCGAATATTCTTAAGATTGCTTTTATCAGTCTGATCACGTTCTTTGGAACCTCTTTTACGATTATGGCGTTTCACAACGATATTGGAATGGATAAGCTGTTTAACCTGATCTACAGTCAGGTTATGGGATACGAGACGGATCAGTATACGATTCTGGAGTTTTTTTATTCGCTGGGTCTGGCACTCGGCATTATTATTTTCTTTAATCACATCGGCGGAAGAAGGATTACGAAGGACCCGACGCCGATCGAGGTGGAGATGCGTATGTATGAGGATGAGGTCAATACAACACTGGTAGAGGTATGGAACAGGGAGGAGAAGTCGGTTGAGGTTCGTTAAAAATATGCTGCTCTCGGTGTTTGCGTTTGGCGGAGGCTTGTCGGGTGCAGGCGGTGTTTTTACGGTGGTTTTGGCCATCGGGCT
>JAFUZE010000240.1 GCA_017476765.1 Lachnospiraceae bacterium | reverse complement strand
GGCAGTGAGATTAACCATTATGGCGTGCTGGACGATACGACGGTCTATGTGGTGACGAATCGATATAATAAGGAAGAGATTCGCACGGGAAATGCCCTGTACTGCGTGACGGCAGGCAGGAGCAATGAGAACAGGGAGGAGCTGGTGCTTGGTATCCTCTATGCTGGCGGACGAATCAGTGAGGCGGTCGAAGCGTTTAATAAAGAGAATCAGGATTACTATGTTACGTTTAAAGACTATTCCGAGTTTCAGGAGCCGAGGAAGCAGGCGGTGCTGGATATGATGTCCGGCAATGCACCGGATATCCTTTGTACCAATGGGTTCCATACAGCACAGCTTACCGGTCAAAAGCTGCTGGAGGATTTGTATCCTTACCTGAGCGACAGCGGTCTGGAGAAGGAGCTGGATTCCAATATTCTAAAGCTGCTTTCCGATAAGGAAAAGCATGACGGAGCCCCGGAGAATCCGCTGTATGAACTTTGTTTAAGTTATCGGATTGATGCTGTGATAACCGGAAAAAACTGTCTGGAGGATGGTAAGCGCTGGTCTGATACGCTGACCGAACAGGCAGGGGAAAACGGACAGTTCCTTGCAGGTATGAGCGAGAGCGAATTGCTCGATCAGCTTGTGGCGAACAATTTTGACCGGCTGGTGGATGCTTCGAATAAGCGGTGCTATTTTGCTTCGGATGAGTTTGCGGCACTTTTGGAATGTGCAAAGGAGCTGGCGGATGACCGTCTGAAATATATGGATAGCTACGGTGTTTTAGAGGGTGCTTTGGACGGAATCGAAAGCGGAAAGGCATTGGGAGCCGATTTTTGCTCTCTGGAAGGTATTTTTAACTACCAGATTTTATCAGGCTTCTATCCGGAGGGGATCAGCGTAGTGCCGTATCCTTTGACGCAGACGGAAGGTGTCGGTTTTACTGCGGGTAACAGTTACGGAATATGTTCCGCTTCCGGGCATAAGGAGGGGGCATGGGAGTTCCTTAAATTCCAGCTTGAGGAGGAGTGGCAGGAGAACTATGCCGGAGACGACGAGGTTCCGATGAACAAAAAGGCGCTGAATCGGTATATCGAGAGAGTGACTGCAGTGGACGGATATATGGATGAGAACCAGCAGTTCATAGAGCCGGTTGACCGGGAATTATCGCTGACGGATATGACGATCAAGCTTAGACCTGTTTCCGAATCCGAAGAGGAGCTGTTCCGTGAGCTGCTCCTTTCCGTGGGGCATCAGTCCAGGCAGGACGAGATGATTTCGGAGATTGTTCAGGACGAGGCAAAAGCTTATTTTGACGGAACAAGAACCGGACGGGATGTCATGGGACGCATTCAAAACAGAGTCAGCATGTATTTACAGGAGTAAAAAGTATGGGAATTGTTTTGGAGAATGTATGTAAGTCGATAAAAGGGGTGGAGATTCTGCATCAGGTCTCCTTTGAGCTGAGCAAAGGCATCTACGGATTGCTCGGTCCGAACGGGGCAGGAAAAACGACACTGATGCGCTGTATGGCGGGTGTATATGAAATTGATGGCGGAAGTATGCATATCGACAAGGAGACGAAGGATGGCATGGGCTATCTTCCGCAGAAGTTTGGGTTTCATGGCAATCTGACCGTATACGAGAATCTTGAGTATCTGGCGGTGCTCAAAAAGGTAAAGACAGAAAATTTAAGGGAGCATATCTTAAGTTGTATCGATACGGTGCACTTGACGGACAAAAAGGATTTGAAGTGTAAGAAATTGTCCGGCGGAATGCTTCAAAGACTGGGTATTGCGCAGACACTTTTGGGAAAGCCGAAATGTATCATTTTGGATGAGCCGACGGTCGGTCTTGATCCGGAGGAACGGCTTCGCATTAAACAGCTGCTGGGGCGGATCGGACAGGAGACAATCCTGCTCATATCGACCCATATTGTGGAAGATCTGGAGAATCTTTGTGATGAGATTCTTGTCATGAATGAGGGAAGCGTGCTTCGGCAGTCATCTCGGGACGAGCTGTTACAGGAGGCAGAAAGACGGATTTATCAGATTCCTGCGGCATGGGAAGAACAGATACAGGGTGAATTTGTCATTTTGAGAACACTCCAAAAGAATGGGGAAGAATATTACCGGATTGCCTGCAGAGATGAGCAGAGCTTAGAATATGAAAAAAATGTGACGTTAGAGGATGCGTACATATGCACGTTAAAGGGATATGCAAGAGATATCAAATAATCAGGCGTACAATTCGAAGGGAAATGGGAATCGTTTATATCGCCATGCTGCTCATACAGTTTGTGGTTCTGCCCGTTTTGCTCGCGATAATCCTTAAGGATGGCAGGTTGGATTTTTATGAGAAGTATGAGAAATTTCTGATTGCAGCGCAGACGATTCTCCCGATGCTGTCTGCTTTTTGGATGATATTCAGCTCGTATGACTGGACAGAATCCGCAGGAAGGGAGTTATACTTTTTGTATATGAAAAAGCCGGAGCGGGTGGCATTTTATTATGCGGGTATGTTCCATATCGGACAGTTGCTGTCGTATGTGATTTACGGAAAGCTGCTGCGGGGTTTTTTTTATGAATATGTCAGAATCAGTGCGGCTTGCGTGCTGTTTCAGGGAATTGGCTTATGTGCGATGTATTTGTTTCGCTCTCAGATCGTTTCCTGTTTCCTGATTGTGTTTTATACAATGTATTCCTACGTTTGCTTTGAGCAGGGGAGCAGACACAGCTTTGGTTATTTTGCTGCGATGCCCGAATCGATTCGAAGCGATTATAGGCGGGCTTTGCTTCTGGGAGCCGGCGGTATTGGATTTTGGCTGGTTGGTATGATACTCATAAAATCAACAGGAAGAAGGCATTAGGGAAACACTGATTAAGTGTTTCCCGCGCGAAATTCGCAGGCACAAAGTGCCTTTCCACAGCGAATTTCTGCGCATCCATGCGGAGCAATCTAAGGAAAAGCTGATTTAATCAGCGTTTTCTTAGGTTCCGGATTATGAGGAGATGGAGTATTTTTGCAGATTTTAGGGTGTTGACATTTGGCTTTCTTGTAGTATAATGATACCTAGCTGAAACAATTTCATATGTACAAACCGATGACGTGGAGATAAAAATGAAAGATGCGCTTACAGAGAGTGAGGGATGCTGAGAGCCTCATAGAGATGCAGTTCATTAAATGGACCACTGAGGGCATAGTGAACGACCGAAAGGTTCAGTATTCTATGACGTGACGCATACGTCAGTTGCGGGGAATATGTTAGTATTCTGTGAGTGTGTGGTATCCACAAAGCAAGGTGGCACCGCGGTATAATGTTTATATCGTCCTTGACTGAGCAATCGCTTGGTCAAGGACT
>JAFUZE010000239.1 GCA_017476765.1 Lachnospiraceae bacterium | reverse complement strand
ATGAGCAAGACCGTTAAAATCGGAGTGTTAGTATCCGATGCGACGAGTGCAGAGGCGCTTGGCAGAAGATCCTATCTGGAGGATTACATTCAGGGACAGTACAATGTGGAATTTGTCTATTCCGATGAGCTGAAGGATGCGGCAGGTGAGAAATCCGCAGTGGACACGATGATTACAAACAACTGTAAGGCAATTATTTCCGAGTCATCCTTTGACCGCCCGGCTCAGATCGAGCAGTGCGAGGACGCAGGCGTGTACTATGCAGTTGCAGCAGGTACGCTTACCTCAGAGGAATATGACACCTATAAAACGTATGAGTATTATGTCGGAGCAACCGGTCCGTCTCTGGATATCGAATACCAGACCGGATATGACATGGCAAAGTATTATCTCGATCAGGGAAAGACGAACTTCACGATTTTCGGCGGAGCTGTTGCGTATCGTACCGAGATGCACGTATACCGTGTTGCCGGCATGCTGATGGCTATGATCGAGGCAGGCGGAGCGGATGCATCTTATCAGGGACTTACGGATGCAGGCGCGATTATCGGACAGCTCATGGCTGACGGTGAGGTAAAGACAGGAGATATCGGCACAATCACGGTTTCCGGATATCTCGGCGGATATGACATGGATGATGCATGGTTTGCAAAGGGCGCAGAGATGGTGCAGGCAAGCGGTGTCGAAGTGCTTCTCGCAGTCGGAAGCGGCGCTGACTTCTTCGGTACGGCAGCAGCAGGTACGGACGTGAAGATCGCATCGGTAGACGCTTACGCTGACAACTACGCAGAGGCTATGGATGCCGGAACACTCGATTACATGGCAGGCAAATTCTCGGCATACGATGCACCGATTTTCATAGCAGTATACAGAGCAGCTCTGGGCGCTCCTCTTCGCAACAACGACGGAAACGCACTTGCAATCGATCAGGGCTACTGGGTTTCAACGGATGCAGCAGGCTTTAGAGAATGTCTGGCTGCCGACACCGATAAGGAAAACCCGGTTTACACCAAGGACGAGCTCGATCCTTTGCTTGATGCAGACTATGATACCTTTGAAGCGTTTGTTGAAAACTATGACTTTGATGCAATCAAATAACATTTAATTCTGCAGGCAGATAAAAATGCAGGCTGCCGCCAACATATCGTGCGAGCGGCAGCCTGTAAGCAAAAATTATGAGAATGTGAAGTGAGGTAGGCTATGGGACAAGGTGGTATGAGTATAGGAAAACGTATATTGGGAACGATTGTGATTCCATTGATTGCACTTTTGGTAACGTGGACGGTATGTGCCGCGAAAGGAGTTACATTATTTGAATCGACGAGCAACTGGATTGCATTTTTCCGTGCGACTGCCTCGGTAATGCTTACCACGTTTGCACTTTCGATCAACTTAAATTCAGGAAGATTCGATTTTTCGATCGGCTCGATCGCACTGCTGTCATCGGTAATCAGCTCCATGATTTGTATCAACTGCGGTTGGTCGGCTGTGACGATGCTGGTTTTGACTGTTGTGATCGGCTTTGCTTTAGGATTGATTTCCGGCGGTATTTATATTCTGACGAAGCTTCCGCCGATTATCGTCTCTTTAGGAGTGACGCTGCTGTTTGAGGGAACGGCTTTCGTCCTGACCGGAGGATACGGAGTGTCCTTTGTGACGAACACAAAGCTGACGGGCTTTCCGAGTATAGGCAATTATCTGCTGATCATTGTCATCGGGCTTGCCGTGGTAGTATTCCTCTACGATTATACCAAGTACGGATACGAATATAAAGCACTTTTGTCAGGACAGGATGTATCGGTTCATATGGGAATCAAGGAGATTCCAAACTCGCTTGCAAGCTATGCGATTGCAGGAGCGCTCATGGGTGTTGTAGGTTTTATATCCTCCACAAACACCGGCACGATTCAAATGTCACTGAATTTCGGTTCGATCGGCGTCATGTTTACTGCGTTTCTCCCGATGTTCATCGGCGGCTTCATCGGAAGATTCTGCAACGATAAGGTCGGCTATCTGCTTGGTGCGATGACGACCGCATTCATTTCCTTAATGTATGCGAGACTGAAGATGGATTCCTCCGTGCAGCAGATTATCACGGCTTTGATTCTTGTACTCTTTTTAATATATCTGAACAACGAAAACAAATTGGCAGGGCTTCGCGCAAAGAAGAGCAGGCCTGACCAAAGTCGATAGATGGAGATAATGGTATGGATTTGACAAAAGCACCGTTTTATTTATCAAGAAAAGAAGTGGAATGGGTCGAGGATACCCTTTCCAAAATGTCAATAGAAGAAAAAATCGGTCAGCTGTTCTGTCCTATAGGATATGCCACAGACAGGGAATATCTTGATAATGAGCTTCTCCGCTGGCATATAGGAGGCATGTTCTTCCGCGACGGGCAGAGCAAGGAGATGAGGGATACCTTCGAATATGCGCAGAAGCATTCCCGCATTCCTCTGCTCATACCGTCCAATCTGGAGGCGGGCGGTGACGGAGCAGCGATTGACGGTACGCCTTACGGAAAACAGATGTCCGTGGCTGCGGCGGGAGATCCGAAGTATGCCTACTATCTCGGCAGGATTGCCTGCTCGGAGGCAGCAGCGTTAGGTATTAACTGGGCGTTTGCCCCGGTGGTGGATTTGGACCGCAATTATCATAACCCGATTACGAATGTCAGAACCTACGGGGATGATGCCGATACGGTAATCCGTTATGCAAAGGAGTACCTGCGTGCGGCAAAGGAGTGCGGTGTCGCAACGGCGATCAAGCACTTCCCGGGGGACGGCATCGATGAGAGAGATCAGCATCTTTTGACATCCGTCAATTCCCTCACGAGGGAGGAGTGGAATGAAAGCTTCGGCAAAATCTATCGGGCATTGATTGCCGAGGATGCGCTGACGGTCATGGTAGGGCATATTGCGATGCCAGCTTATGAGGAGCATTTCTCTCCGGAAAATAAAAATAAGATTGTTCCTGCTACCCTTTCGAAAGCGCTGCTGACGGAGCTGCTCAGAGGAAGGCTTGGCTTTAACGGACTGATTATCACGGATGCGACACCGATGGTCGGCTTTACCTCCGCAATGGATCGTGCGACCGCCGTTCCTCTTGCGATCGAGAGCGGCTGCGATATGTTCCTGTTCAACAAGGATCTGGCAGAGGATTACCAATTCATGGCAGACGGCTATCGAAAGGGAATTCTTTCCAAGCATAGGCTGGAGGATGCGAACAGACGAATTCTGGCACTTAAGGCAGCACTTCATCTGCCGGAGAAGAAAGCGCAAAATGCCCTGGTTCCTCAGGAGAGTGAGCTGTCCGTCATCAAGTGCAGGGAGCATGTGGAATGGAGCCGGGAGCTGGCGGATCAATCGATTACGCTGGTAAAGGATACTGCACAAAATCTGCCGTTGTCGCCCAAAAAGACAAAGAAGGTGCTCCTGGAGATTCTCGGCGACTATGCTTCCCGCGAAAGGATTCAGGATACGATGCAGAGCCTGCTTAAGCAGGAGGGCTTTGAGGTGAGTATCTATGAGAAGGAGGATTTTGAACATGGTGTCGATAACGTAGAATCCTTCCACCGCAAATATGATTTGGTAGTGTATGTAGGAAATATTGAAAATGCCAGTAACCAGACGACAACGAGATTGAACTGGTATACCTTCTGGGGACAGGGGAACAATGTGCCGTGGTTTGCCAATGAGGTGCCGGTCGTGTTTATCAGCACGGCAAATCCGTATCATCTTCTCGATGTGCCGATGATCAAAACGTATATCAACTGTTATTCCAATAATAACTACATGCTGGAGGCGGTTGTGGAAAAGCTGATGGGCAGAAGTGAGTTTAAAGGGAAAAGTCCCGTCGATCCGTTCTGTGGACGCAGGGAGCTCAGATTCTAATTGAGCGAGAGGGTTATGGGAAACGAGGTTACTCCTATGAGAAAACGAATCGCTGTTTTTATTTGTGCAATCAGTATGGAAAACCAACAGAAAATCGTAGAAGGAATTTTGAGGGAAGCGAAGGCGCAAAATGCGCTCTGCTACATCTTTACCTGCCACCTGAATTTCCGGGCAAAGGTGGAAAGTCAGGAGGGCTCGTACAATATTATGCGGCTCCCTGATCTGCACCACTTTGACGGAATACTTTTTCTCAAAAATACCATTCAATATATCCGTGCTGCGGATGAGCTGGAAAAGAAAATCAAGGAATCGGGAGTTCCGGCGGTCAGCATTGATACGGAGATTGAAGGCATGTACAACGTTATGGTTGACAATTACGACGCACAGTATGAGGTCATTCGTCATATGGTAGACGTGCATCAGGCAGGGCGAATCTTTTATGTTGCGGGATATCAGGGAAATCTGGACGGCGAGATGCGGTATCAGGCGTTTGAGGATGCATGCAGGGATTACGGCATTTTGGAGAACGACAAAAAGGTTTTCTGGGGAGATTTCAGCATTGACAGCGGAAGGCAGGCGGTCGAGCAGGTGCTTGCCGGGGGTGAGGCGCTTCCGGACGTGTTTGTCTGTGCCAATGACCAGATGGCGATCGGAGCGATTGAGGTGCTGAAGGAACACGGACTTCGGGTGCCGGAGGACGTGGCGGTGACCGGCTTTGATGCGGACAGCATCTGTGATGCCTTTTCTCCGATGATTACTACGGTCAGGAAGAACCAGCGTGAGGTCGGTCAGACAGCGCTGCGTCTTTTGCTCAAAAGCGATGGGCAAGAGTATCAGACAGCCTGGGTGCATGCAACGATGAAAAGCGGGTGCAGCTGCGGATGTAAGACGAGCAGGGCGCATGTGACGAATCACATACGCGATCTGTTCGTATCACAGAGCATTACGCTGCGTCAGTCGGGGGATTTTATCAGGAATATGTCAGCCGATTGTGCGGCGACGGAGACGCTGGAGGAGTTTTACGGCGTGCTTCGCGAATATATTCAGACCGGAGACATGAAATCCTGTTTTCTGTGCATGTGTGACACCGACACTGTTTTTTACAGAGAGAATGTCCTGAAAAACAATCTCATCGACATTACCAATATTAACACGACATATACAAGTGAGATGTCGGTTCCGGTCGCATATATGGATGGCGACTTTCGGACATACGGGAGCTTCCCGGCGGGTCATGTGCTGCCGGAGGAGCTGGAGTGTGAGGACGAGGCGGATTTTTATGTGGTGGCACCGGTGAATTACAGAGATTGCTGCTTCGGATATACCGTTTCCTCAAACAGCTATTTTGCATTGCGGACAGATTTATTCTTTTCTTGGCTGAACAATGTGGGGATTGCGCTTGAGAACATCCGTAAGCAAATTTTGATGAAAAGCATGATGCAGCGGCTCAACGACATGTGGATTTACGACACGATGACAAAGCTGTATAACCGGGCGGGCTTTTACAATCTTGCGGAGGATTATCTTGAGGCGCTGAAGGAAAAGGATGTCAATGCGTACATTATGTTTCTGGATTTGGACGGACTGAAACGAATCAACGACACGCTTGGACATGAAATGGGAGATTCCTACATCTGTGCGATGGGTGAGATTCTCCGGCGGATTAAGCGTGTGGGCGATCTGGTCATGCGGTATGGCGGTGATGAATTTGTCATGTTCGGACAGTGTGAGAATGAACAGGAGATTGTCGCCATAAAGGATAAAATCGAGCAGTCCATGAAAAAGTATTCGTTCGGAGGACAGGCCTTTCCACTTGAGGCAAGTATCGGATTTTCCGTTTGCCGGGCGAGAGAAATGCACGATATCCACGCATCGATTCATGAGGCTGACACGAAAATGTACGAGCTGAAAAAGTCACGAAAAACCGTCAGAAGATGAAGGAGAGGGTGAGACGTATGAAAAAGAAAATAGGAATAAAAATTTTCTCAATGATATTTGTACTGGTTCTGATTTTCAGTATCAATTCATTTGCTTCGCTGATTTCCATGCGGACCGTCGAGGTAGCAGGTACACGCATTACCACGCATTATGTGAATCTTGTATCAGAGTTTGGCCTGGTAGCGCAGAATGTGGAGCGGAGCCAGAAATATATGAATATCCTCGCAGCAGTTCCGCCGGAAGCGATGGGCGATCCGACCGGAGAGGTATAT
>JAFUZE010000238.1 GCA_017476765.1 Lachnospiraceae bacterium | reverse complement strand
TTTAGTGCAGGGGAGTTTCCTCGCTTCATCTTCCTTCGTCAGAATCAACTTGGCTGATTCTTCCGTTTTTACTGCTTTTGGTTGTGTTGTTACACGTTCTGAATTTTTCTCTTGGAGCCTCGCTTCTGCTCGGCATCCTTTGAATTTTCAGGGTTGCATTACTGTTTATTTGTCAAGGTACTTCTGTTGCTTTCGTGTTTTCATCGCTTACGGCAACTCTGATATCATATCACATGCCGTATTCTCTGTCAACACCTTTGCAAAAAGTTTTTACACTTTCTTCACTCATACCACCGTTTCCTTTTTTCGCGGTGGACTTTTATAATACCCCTATTAAGCTCAGTTGTCAAGAGTTTTTTCACGCTGCATTTGTACACTGCGTTTGTATATCATATTTGCATGCATATTTTGTGTATTTTCATTCTTTCTTTATGTAATTTTCAGGAAGTTTTTCGTTGCAGACAGCTTTCTCATGCAATGGCGTGATCAAAATCCTCTATACGATATACATTCCGTGTACATCAGCGGTATCATGGCATCAAGAACTTTGTCATTCTTTACCTCCCAGCCATTCTCACGAAGGAAATCCCGATAACCGTTCTCATCCCACTTCGCTTCAAACGTAATTCCTGCCGCAACGAGAAGCTTTGACATCATTCCGCTGCTAAGCCCACCCTTGTCATGAATAAAGTTCGGTGCAATGAAAACACCGCCCGGTTTCAAAACGCGCGCGACCTCCAAGAGCACCTTATCGGGATTCGGAATGATGTGCAGCGCATTGGAAATAATGACTACATCAAATTCATGATCTCCAAACGACAGATCGGTGGCATCCTCCATCTGAAATGACAGATTTGCAGGGACTTCTCCCTTCCGTGCCTGCCTCAGCATATTCTCCGAAAAATCCGTCGCCACCATCTCCCGCGCAGTATCTGCAACATGTCGGGCAATCAGTCCGGTTCCGGTCGCAAGTTCAAGAACCTTTCTGCCCTTTATTACCTTTCGAATTCTTTTGTACATTTTTTCATACGCTTTCCGGTTCGACCTCATAAACACATTGTACACCGGAGCATAAAAATTCCAGACTGCATTTGGTTTCTTCATAAAACTTCTCTCCCTCGTGATATTTTAGCGGCATATAACTATATTCATTTTGAATTTATGAAATATGCTTCTCGGATATTAGGGAAACACTGATTAAGTGTTTCCCGCGCGAAATTCGCAGGCACAAAGTGCCTTTCCATAGCGAATTTCTGCGCATCCATGCGGAGCAATCTGAGGAAAAGCTGATTTAATCAGCGTTTCCTTAGATTATTTTACTCCATTCCCTTTAACACTTCAACCATATCGAGCTGCCGAATCCGCTTTGAAAAGAGAAAGCTGACAAGTACCGAAATAAGCAGGACAAAAGCTCCGGCAAACAGATAGTCCGTCACAGATGCCACCGCCGCATAATCAAAGCTGTCCCCGTTGCTGTCAAACATGTACTGGAGCAAAAGTCTGCCAAAAGGAGCACCTAACAGAACTCCGATCACCGACAGCCACAGATTCTGCACCGTCAGAAGATGGCGAATCTGACCGCTCGCGAAGCCGAGCACTTTCAGGGTTGCAAACTCTTTTACCCTCTCATGGAAGGACAGATTGCCGCAGTTGTACAGCACGACAATCGGCAGAATCGATGCAAAAGCAGCAAAAACGCCAACCATAATATCAATCGCTGCCATCGCAGTCTGATATGCCTTTAGCATTTCATCGCTGGTGTGAACGGCAAGGACAGCCTCATGATTCCCGGCAAGCTCTGACACGTCCTCATCCGTGTACAGGGCAGACGGTCTGAACTTATCGCCGGTACTTTCATAGTCCGTCCGCAGCATTGTGATTCCGCTTCCGGTAGGGATACGGTTGATCAGCCCGATTTCGGCGCTGTACCAGGTATTCTTTTTGTAGTGATGCCAGTAAACGGTATCGCCGACCTTCAGATCAAGCCCGTCTGCAAGCTTGGTCGTAAGCGCCACCGTTCCTTCCTTAACGGAAGTCACATTCTGTGCCGCATCTGTCACCCCGTAAAGCCCTTTTCCTTCTATTACATAAATTGCCGTCGTTCTCTTTTCATCCGAGACGGCATGAGGCTTTGCCGCCACCTCAATGCTGTCTGCCATGACAAGCTCGCCATCGTAACGGTCAGCAAGCGCATCCGCTTCCTCAGGCGTAATATCTTCGTCAAAATCCACCTCATAATCAAAATTCTGAAGCTTGCTGAAATTCCACTCATATACGTTGTTGATTGTAGTGTTGCAGGCAAATGCGCAGATCATCAGAATCATACCGCATGCCGTGCCGAACATTCCCATAAACGCCCGCAGCTTTGCGCGGGAAATGTCCCGCAGATTGTACTGGCTTGTAAACCCGAGGCGATTCCAGAACGGGAGCTTTTCAAACAGGCAGCGTTTTCCTGCTTTCGGCGGTGCCGGACGCAGCGTCTCTGCCGGATTGATTCGGAGCAGCTTGCGGCAGCTGAAATATGCCGCCGCCGTACACACTAAAACGACAAGGAGAATGACTGCGATAAAAGAAGCATCCCAGTCTGCGCCCCATCCCGGCAGTACATACCATTTTGCGAAATACCATGCCAGCCACGCCCCAAGTCCATAGGTTCCAATCAGCATTCCTAAGATGGAGCCGGCTGCCGAAATCAGAAAGCTGAAGCTCAGATAATGCAGTGTAATTTTTATGCGCTTCATGCCGAGCGCGTTCATTGTACCGATCTGCGTGCGCTGCTTCTCCACCATACGACTCATCGTCGTCATAATAACCAGGAGGGCAATCAGCAGAAATACGACCGTGAACAAATACGAGAACTGGTCGTGCTGGATCAGTTCATCCTGAAGCGGTTTGATTCCCGGCATCATATCCGCATCGATAAAGACCGCATAATTGTCATCTACCGCCTCCGCAAGCTCCTCCTCCATACTCTTTACATGCTCCGAATGGGTGGTAAAGACGAGCTCCGTGTAAGGGAGCATGCCGAAAATCCGATCCTCCGACATCGCATCCACACGCTCAAGAAGCAGATCGGATGTGATATCTTCCTTTGTCATGCCAAGCGCCTCCAGCTTTTCAAGCACGTCATCAAGGGCATCGGTGCGCTCCAGCACATCACTGACCGTAATGTCACCCTTTCGAATCAATTCTTTGACATATTCTTTTGCAGGGAATCCCCGATACGCCATATAAACAACCGCAATATTTTCAAGGACGATGTCCACGTCCGCATCCGCTTTCAGATAAGGATATTCCGGTGCGGCAATGAGACCGGCAATTTTCTTTTCGATTCGTATGCCGTTGTACAAAAAGGCAAAGTCATCACCAACCTTCAGATTCCAGCAGTCCGCAAACGTCTGGGATATCCAGATACTGTCCGCATCGGATGGGTCAAAGTCTTTTCCTTCCATAAGATACGGCTTGGAAATGATATTCTCATCCTCCAGAAAAACTTCCAGCTGGGCACCGTTTTGCTCGGCGCTGCTTGCAGTGATATGCATGCGTCTTAGCGCATCGTCTACATCGGAAAGCGCTTTGACTGCGTCCAGATTCTCCTGCGTAAAGCCTTCCCCGTACATCCAGCCGTTTGCTACATTCGTCTCCTCATTAAAGTTGTCCCATGCACGGTATCCGCCGATATTGCTGGATTTCATGCAGGCAAAAAGCGATGTCGCAAGAAAGGATAAGATAAAAAGAGACAAAAACTGACCGAAGTCAGCTTTCAGCTCCCTGAACATTTTATGTATGAGCATTACCAGTTGACCTCCTTTACCGGAATCGGATTCTCGTTCCGTTTTACTTCCCTGATTTTACCGTTCTTCATGCGAATGACCTTGTCCGCACATTGGGCAATATCCGCATTATGTGTTACGAGGATCACCGTTCGTTTTTGCTCTCTGCATACCTTCTGAAACAGTTCGAGCACGATCACGCCGGTCTCCGAATCCAGAGCTCCCGTCGGCTCATCACCCAAAATAATCTTCGGATTCTTTGCAAGCGCTCTGGCAATGGAAACCCGCTGCTGCTCACCGCCGGACATCTGGGACGGGAATTTGTCTTTGTGTTCCAAGAGTCCGACTGCCTCGAGCAGCTTTGCCGGATCTGCGGCATCCTTCACGATGCTTTTTGTCAGGGCAATATTTTCATAGGCGGTCAGGCTCGGAAGCAGGTTGTAGAACTGAAAGACGAAGCCGATGGTCGCCGCCCTGTAGGCAGAGAGCTGCTTATCCTTCATCGCAGAGACCTCCTGCCCATCGATCACGACCTTCCCGGCAGTCGGAGTATCCATTCCCCCGATCATATTTAATACGGTCGATTTTCCTGCACCGGACTGCCCTAAAATGACGACAAATTCTCCCTCCTCTATCGTAAAATCCACATGATTGACTGCATACTGGAGCGCCTCCCCGCTCCCATAGGTTTTTACCACATCCTGAAATTGTACGATTGCTTTACTCATAGGTTCTCTCCTTCTATTTATGCCATCCTATTTGTTTTTGTGAAACAACGGACAATTTTACTTGTTTTAGCTAACTTTGGTTAGTTATTTCTAACCTATTAGTATCATATTTTGCGGGAAATTGCAAGAGGAAAATAAATAAAACGAGGGGGCTGCACCACGGATAAAAATCCGTCATTTTTCAGCGCCCTCGTTCTGATCTATTTGCTCATTTGCTTCTTATTTAATCTTCATCTTTCCTTCAAAGCTGCTCTTTTTAATCAGCATTCGCTTGTACTTTTTGATGCATTTGTCCGGTACATCAATCACGACCTTTGATTTCGAGCCCGTCAAAAAAACTCTGTAGCCAAAGTATTTGATTTTCTTGATTTTTATTGTAATCTTTTTCTGTTTTGGATTATAGGCAAATTCCTGCCTTTCAATATTTGTTACATTTTCCGGAATCGTTACTTTAATGAGCCCTGTGCCTGCAAATGCTTGTGCTTCTATTATTTTCACCGTTTTTGGTATTTGTATCTCTTTGAGCTTCTTACAACCTGAAAAGACAGCCGCATCAATTATCGTCAGATTTTGGGGTAATTTCACTTTCGTTAAGCTCCGGCAATTAGAAAAAGCACATGCACCTATTTCCGTAACCGTATCCGGTATACTGATTTCTTTCAGAGCAGTACAATTATAAAATGCGCCTCCGTCAATTTTCTTTAAACCATCCGGAAGTTCAATATATTTAGTATTCTTACGACCTTCAAATCCGGGGTCCCCAATATAGCAGACAGGCATCCCATTGATTTCGGACGGGACCCGCACCCTCTTTGCATTTCCCCTATAGCTGTATATTTCAATCGTCTGATCCGCATGTATACGATAGGTAAAATCACCATATGTATATATTCCGCTGTAATCTTCCATAAAGAAAGCATCCGATTTTCCTTGACAGGTTGCACAAAAGACGATTGTAAGCAGTATCAGTGCCAAAACTCTACCGTGAATCTTATTCATTTTGCTCCCTCCCTTAATCATCATCACCCGCAACAGGCTTATTATAGTTTAATGGCCCATATGCCTTCTCTAACTCTTTATCTGTATATGACCCTCTGGCAGCTTTCGCATAATTCAGCACCAGTCTTAAATAATACGTTCTTGGTTTTCCTGAATGTATAGAAGACGGTCCAAAATCAATAGCCGTTCCCATCTCGTTTTTCTTGTAGTGTGCAAGTGCATTCGCCACTGCATCCTGCGCATCAATATAGCGCTCCTGTATGACGCTCGGATCATCTTCTTCGTAGTTGATATTCTTTTTAATATTTATATAGCTTGTACCTTCCTTGACATACGCACTATGTGCAAATGTATCCGACATAATATGCGTTGCCATTCCATATAAAAACATTCTGCGCCATTTTGCTTTGACCGCAGCACTTTGCTCGCTATATTGAAAGTTGCTCAGAATCTCATCATAGGTTATCCACCGATTATTTTTTGTGTCGCGAATCGACTTATCATTCACACAATAGGTCATCCAATCCCGATTTACGGCACTCTGCCCTTTGACTGTTTTAAATTTGGACGGGATACCCTTCGCCTGTGCCATTCCCGTCGCAAACTGATAATTGGCAATATAATTGTATATATATCCCCCATGCCATACTCGGTTGTTTTTATTGTATTTTACCTGAAAATATGTATCAGGGGCAGTCATCCCTGTTTTAAATATTTCAACTTCGCTGATTGGCATAATGATACGATTATGTAGCAGTCCGCCAATAATCAAATTTTCATGTGGGTTTTTCCACCACCTTCCCTCAACATAGTCGATTTCCTCATATGTCTCGATCGGTGTATCATTCTCCTCGTCCAACAGCGGAGCATCCGGCGTAGCTTCCCGCATTTCCTTTACATCTGTTCCGGACATTTCCGTTGTTTCGGATCCCATCTCCGTCTGCCCGATTTCCTTCTGCCTTTCCTCATATGCGGCTGCATACTGCGCATAATGCTCCAGCGCATACTGCAAATCGACTAGCCCGTTCCCGTAAGCATTGGCATCCCCGAGATCATTGGCACTCTCTGCAAGCAGCCCCCTGATAAAGTCTTCGCTCCTGGTGCGATCCTTCTGCCATAGCACGGCGGCTGCTCCGGTCACATGCGGCGCTGCCATGCTCGTTCCCGATACGACCGTCTCAAGACCTAACATACTGATCGCAAGAATCTGCTCACCCGGAGCAGCAAGCTCGACCTCCTCACCAACTGCGCTTTCTTCCGTCTTTTGTGCCGACGTATCGACCGCTCCTACGGCAATGACCTCCTCAAAGGCTGCCGGATATTCCACTCCCGCAATGTCGCCGTTTCCGGCGGACGATACGATCAGTATTCCCGCATCCTCTGCATCCTGTATTGCTTTGTGCAGCACCTCAGACTGCACAGAGGTTCCGAAGCTCATATTTATTATATCAATATTATTGTCAATACACCAGTAGATTCCCTCAATGACACTGCTGAGTGATGCCTTATTCTCTCTGTCCATGATCTTAACAGAATAAAGCTGCGCATTTTCTGCAATATCTGTTACGATACCGGCAACAGCAGTTCCATGCCCGGACATATCGTTCATGTAATAGGCGATATCCTGCTCCGTTTTGACCAGATTGACCATTCCGTGCACCGGAATGCCTGAAAGCAGCTCGATTCCGCTGTCCATGATCGCAACCTTTACCGGTTCACCGGTCAGGTCACTGTCAACGTCGCCGTGTACCATGCGGATGTTCCACTCGGCTTCCTGCGTCTGTTCCTTAACCGCCATCCTGTCAGCCTGTGGTTTTCCCTTTGACTTGCCTCCGGCTCCGGTCAGCTCTATATTTTCCTCGACATAAACGTCTGCTCCCGACTGCTCCAGCTTTTGCAGTTCCTTTTTTGTCAGATCAGCCTCATAGACGATCGCATTTTCATTTTTTGTCAGTTCCACGCTGTCTGCCGACTCTTCGAGAAGCTGCTCCGCTTCCTGTATCTCCTGTAAAATCAACTCCGGGGCAGTATCCCCCGTATCATTTGCGGAATCATTTACAGAACTTTCTATAGCTGCATTCTCACTTACCGCATTCCCACTTACCGTATCCTCAGCTTCGCTGCTAAAATTCATCGCCTCGTTTACCGGATTCTCACCATCCGAAACCGAAATTGAGGGGTCCGATATTTCCTCTGTCTCATCTGGCAGGTCAATATAGATGATATACTGTTTATCCTCCGTTTCGGCATCCTCCTGTGCTGCCCAGACGCTTCGCACCGGTTTGATACACGAAAATGTGATTGCCATCGTCACCGTCAGAACTACAGCCCTTTTAAGCAATATCGCCATTCCTCGCATCTTTGTCCGATTCGTCCCTCTCTTCATTACCTTCTGTTCTCCCTTTTCGTAAATTACTGTTATCAAGTGTCTGCAAGCTATCGTCACCGCTCCGAGTAAGACTCTCGTTATGCTGTGCATATCCCTGCATCTCAAATAACGTTGCTCTGTTGTCTGATTGCTGTCATATCTTCTAAATTTGATGAAATACAACGAACTGCAAATCACTATTTCGTTATAATTTCCGGTTTAATTCCATATTTTCTTCTTTCTGTATTTATATCGCATCTAAATATGACATTTATACATTTTACACAAACTGGTATATATTGTCAATATCACGATTTTTCTGTTAAAGGCACTTTGGAAAATGAATGCAGCAGGCGAAGCAAATGCATAATAGACATGTAGACAGACATAGAAAAAGGCGCAAACCCGAGCACACCTATGTGTGTCGAATTTGCGCCATCAGCTGTAAGACTATTGGCGGGACAAATATTTCATAAAATATCCTGCGACGATGTTTTGTATCGGATTGTTCGCATAAAGCGCAGAGAGCCACGAACTTGTCCGGCTCATGTCCTGCACCCAGCTTCCGAACTGTGTTGCGGATAATGCGGATGCGAGCAAAAAAACAAGGCAAATGAGCAGTGCCCCTTGAAGCAGACCGGTTCCCAGCCCGAGCAGACGATTCAGCGTTTTGAGTACCGGCAGCTTTGCAAGAAGATCGAGTGCAGTCACGGCCAGTCTTGCCGCATACTTCAGAAGCGCAAATATGACAAGGAGCGGAAGCACCCTCCCCGGGGCTTCTCCTCCTAATAGTAATTGCCGGAAAAAAATCCGCAGCAGGACAGGAGTTATAAAAATACTGACTGCAAGCACTGCAACATTGAGCACAAACCGAAAGGTCGTTTTGACAAAGCCCTCCATCCAGCCGCGCGCCCCGCACAATCCGATTATCGCTAACACTATGATTTCAAGTATGTTCATCTCTCACCTATGTATGTTCGTTCATCCATATGCATCCTGACATTTCCTGCACCGGATGCGTAACGTTTACTTTAACTGTATATGCTTCATGCTTGTACCGGTCACAACCAAAAACCGGCTCGGAGAAGCCGTCGGTATGACCGTTACGATATTTTCTCCGAAGCTTCCGCTGAATTTCTCCTCACCGCGCCTGTTTAAAATAAGTACCTCCGATTCGTTATAGATAAGAATCGAATCATTTTGCACCAGAACTTCTTTGTACTCCATATCAAAGGTTCGATTGATCTGTTCCTTCCCTGCAAGGTCATAGGAGATGAGGCGATACCTTCCATCGCCATCGGAATTGCCGAAAATGAGCACGACCAGATTCGTTCCGTAATAGACGCTCTTTACTTCCTCCGAAAGCTCGATCTCGGCACTCATCTTAGGAATCTGCTTTCCTTTAAAAAAGTAAAGCTTCGCATTGCCCATTGCGACCGCCGTATCCTCCGTCGGATATGCCAGAAAAGGGATGACCTCATCACCGAAGCTTTCTGCGCTGACAAGCCGCCCGCTCTCATTCTGCCCGACATCCCCGAAATTGTAAAAAGCGACCTGCGTGCCCAGTTGTCCTGTCTGCCCGGTCAGATAGGAGACTGCCAGCTTGATATTGTCCGGTGAAAGCTCGAATGCAAGCGGATATCCGGTCTGCTTCATGGTCGTGCGCATCGATGTAATCAGTTCGCCGGTCTGTGTGTAAATATGAATCCATGTCACATCGCCGTCATCGAGCACTGCAGTGACAACTCCCCCTTCGGAAATGCCGAGGCTCTGTATCATCATATTTGTATGAATCTGTCCTTTGGGACCGGTGGAATCCATGACGTAAATCAGATTTCCCCTGTAATCACCGACTGCAACATAATCACCCCTGACGCTGACAATCGGGCTTTGCATCTCATAGGTCTGATTAAAAAGCTGCACACCTTTCTCCGTGTATGCGGAAATTCCGTCCTTGCTGTACACAAGCAGGTTCCCGTGATAATAGCGGTATTCGCTCGTCTGTGTACCGACCCGCTCCTCGGAATCCAACTCCTCCACCTGCGTGTATACTTTATTGTCCATGTGAAGCTTTACAAGGATACCAACCGCAGCGATCAGAACAAGACATAACAGAACCCGGTAAAAATTTCTCAGTTTGTGACGAAAAATATAATCCTTATAGTTCGCTTGTGTTCCTCTTTCAAACGCATCTTTTATCTTGCTAAATATGTTCGGCATTCTTTTCTCCCGTTATGCTGCATCCCGCCAAATACGGAACTGTATTTCCGTCTACCAGTATAGCATACTTTTCGCTGTATCAGTACTAATTTTTGCCCGTTTTTATTCTGCCCCGTAAAATCGCAATACTTCAAATAAAGATACTGCGGCAGCTTCCCTCTGCCGATCACACAGCTGTAGCACAACAGGTGCTTACAGTGGCAGCTTCAGCTGTCTGCCATAGCAGATGCTGTCACGGTTTTCAATTTGATTGAGCCTGCAGATTTCTTCAATCCGGTTCACATTGCCGTAGAAAGCACGGTTTATTTTTTCCAGTGTGTCCCCTTTTTTAATCAAGTAAATCTGATATCCGTCCGCCGTCTCCGTCTTTTCCGAAGCCTGCTGCACACCTGCCGCAGCAGTCTCCTGTGTGGATGCTGCCGCTTCCTTCGGCTGCGCTTGTTCCGACCCTGATTTTTGCTCCGATGTCTCCTGCTGTATGTTTTCCGCCCCTGACGGCTGTTCTGCATTTTTTTCTTCTGCTACGGCAGGCTGCTGTTCCGCATCTTTTCCCTCCGCTGCATCCGCAGGCTGTTGTTCCGGGTCTTTTCCCTCCGCTGCATCCGCAGGCTGCTGCTCAGCATCTTTTCCCTCTGCTGCATCCACAGGCTGCTGATTTACGTCTTCCTGTTTGGCTGCATCCGAGTTTTGACCTGCGGCTTCCTCTGCCGTTACATCCGGCTGCTGTTCTGCATCCGTTTCTTCCTCTTTCTCTTTTCCGTCCGCCGTCTCCTGCACGGTCACTTCTTCTCCGGCAAGCTCCTGTGCAGCCGTCGTGAGCGACAGATTTGATCCGGATGCCTGCACCGCCTCTTCACTTGATGCCACGTCCTCCTTCTGCGTTTCTGCCGTCTCGATCTCACGCAGTCTTGCATCCAGACTCAGAAGCTCATCCTCATTCTGGTTTTCCATGCTTGTCCCATCAGCGATCTGAAACAAAACCTTCTCCATACTCTGCATTTTTTCATAATTGCTCAGCATCGTAAATCCGCTCAGAATCACGACAAGCGCCATCACGACCGCAGTGCTGTACAGCAGGATGCTCACTCTCTGTTTTTTCCTCTTCTCCCTCTTTTCCGTAGCAACCATGCGGAATTGTCTCGTGGCATGATCGAGCTGTTCCTCCGGCTCCTCCTGCTGCCTGATTTCCTTTCTGCTGATCATGTAATTCTGCATCTGCTCGTTTTTGTCGTAATAGATATAGTGACCGGACTGGTGCTTCATCATTCCGCTTCGGTACAGATAGACCTTTTCTTCCTTTTCCGTCTTTGAATACTCGATAAAGACCGGCTGCTGTCTGCCGAAAAATTCTTCCTCCGTCGCCTTCACACGATACCCTGACGAAAATTCCTCATCCATGCTCAGAAGCGCCCATCCCAATACCGACAAGGACGGAAAGAATAACGCTGCCTCCTCATTGATTTTTTTCCAGTCCTCCTGATTGAACAAAATGTTGTAGAGAGGAGAGTTGATCTCTGCGACCTTGACTGCTCCGCTCACAAAATAGCAGCAGGTATCCTCAATCTGCTCCTGACTGCCATACAGAATCAGCGCCTCCTCCTTTTGACTGCCGTATGCCGCCAGCTGCTTGATATAGGTCATCACATAGTCCTCGATGTAAACCCTCATATCGCCGCTTAAATCTCCGATCTGCCTGATGTTTCTAGGAAGAGCGGATTTTGTCTCTTCTCTCTCTGTCAATGTTCCCTCGTTTAAAATCTCAATCATGCTTATCCCGCCTTTTCTCTCCTGCAGACTTTAGCCAAGTCCTTTTTTCTTACTTTTATAGCACATGACTTATGAGACTTTTTATCGTTTTGTGTCACCAAACCGGAAAAACCTTTCGACAACAAAAGACAGCCTGTATATCGGCTGTCTTTTCAATCTTCTTATCACGCATCGTCCATTTGCGGATGCTCGGCTCTCTCCGTTCCTGCGCCTGGAGCTTCCTCTTCTCTTCTGCCCTGAACCCCGTCTGAAGCTTCCTCTTCTCTTCTGCCCTGAACTCCGCCTGAAGCTTCCTCTTCTCTTCTGCCCTGAACTCCGCCTGAAGC
>JAFUZE010000237.1 GCA_017476765.1 Lachnospiraceae bacterium | reverse complement strand
TGATAAAGGTATTTCCCGGGTGGATCGGACACATTGCGGATATCCGGGGGGATGCGGAAAATGCGGAGGAGTGGTACGGACAGATCGTCCAGGGGATTCTTTGGAGGCAGATGGGGCTGATTTTCCGGGATGAGCAGGGGAATTACCGCATAATCCATCAGCTGATCGAGGAGTATCTTGTGGAAACCGGCAGGCGCTTTCAGCGCAGGTTTGCGTGGCGGAGGGGGCTGCAGACAGGAATTGTCACGGCGGCTTTTCTGCTGGTGGCTGCCGCATGCTACAGGGGGCTTTATCTTCCGTATGCCGCTTCGCATGTCGCGGAGATGGTCAGGACACCGTATGATGAAGCACTTTCCGAGACGGTACGGGATATCGCATTTGCCGCCTATTCGGATGGGGCGAGGCAGTATGAGACGGTCACAAAGCTTCTGGAAACGCTGCAAACGGACGAGGTCGATGAGGCGGTGTATGAGCAAAGCTTGCGCAGATGCTTAGAGGAGCTCAAAGCGGATACCGGAGGAAGGGCTGCGTCTGCACTTCGCTATGAGGAGCGGCTGCTTGCATCCGGAGAAGTCATGCCCTGGTCCGGGCAGCCGCTTCCTGTGGATGACTATGAGGCACTGGCAGTACTTGCAGGTAATCGGGCAGAGGATTATCTGACCTATGTGACGCTTCTGGATGAGCTGAGGAAGGATGAGGGACTGTGGGATTACTTTGGTGAATCCTATCTGGAGGAACTGTCTGCATTTCTGGATTGTGATGCGTATGTACTCGGAAAATATTATCAGACGGTTCTGGAGCCGGAATTTGCCGCTATGGCGGAAAGTGATTCGGAAGCGGATCAGACATGGTATCATCGTTATATGACGAATCTTGCCTATTATCCGAGACAGGATGCCGTTACGCAAAACGCTTCGGATACGCCGGAGAAGTATGAACAGAGCCGGTTTCATGCCCTGACTGTACTCAGGCAGAATGGGGCGTTTGGATATTTCAGGAGCAATACAGAGGAGTGATAGGATGAAAAAACGGAATTGCATAATCATGGTTATGATGGCTGTTTCCTTATCGTTATCGATTACAGGATGTTCCGCTAAGGAGGGTGCGGATGACACGGGCGGTACAGCGGCTTCACGGGATGCGGAGAACGCAGGAGCCGGGGACATGGCATCACAGGGAGCCGAGAAACCCGGCTTAGCCGGAAAGGCATCCCGGGAAGGGCAGGAGAATCAGGCGGACGGCTCCTATACCGACGATGATACCCGTAAGGAGCAGGCGGTAGAGCATCTGCTCACAGTCTGGTCCGATTATCTGCGGGTGTATGAGGAAATAAATGCCAGCGCTTTGTGGGCGCTCCAATATATAGAAGTCTATTTGGACAGTGCGGATTGGAACGACCTGATGAGAGCCAGGGCTGCGTGCATTGCGTGTGCGGATGATTTGGAGGAGCTTGCGATGACAGAGCAGGATTTGACGGAGGAAGAGTATGCTGCTTTGGAGGACGCAGGCATCGACACAACATATCAGCCTGCGGAATTTGAGTCGGTTTCCGCTTATCAGTCTGACCTTAAGGATTTGATTCAAAAGCGGCTTCTGGAAGCGCTGATCGGTGATATTTATCTGGAAAGCAATATTGGGATCTTGGGAAAGGAGGCTTCGATCGACAAAGATTACATCAACTATACCGGTCAGTATTGCTGCCTCACGACAAACTATCTGCTGCTTACGTTGAAGGATGAGGAGCGGGCAAAGGCGTATTGGAGTGAAGCGCAGACCAAATATCCTACGCTGTTTGCAGATGCTTATGAATGGATGGATGAGCAGGAGATATTGATGCAAAAAACGGAAGCAGTCTTTGCGGATTATGAGGAAATTTTGCTGGCATTATCCGATACGACTGCCGATCTGACCGCAAGCCTGTATGAAATGCAGCAGATTGCAGAGAGTAAGGACACAGAAAAGCTGTTTGAAAAGGCTCATAAAATGACGAATGTTCCGGCTCTGCTTCCGGCTCCGGAATGGTATACTCCCGAAGCGGCAAGCTACCGAAGCTTTCTGATTGAGGAAGCAACGGAGACAGATATGAGGCTTACATTTCCGAAGCCCGGGGATGAGCTTTCGGACGGAACGTACGGAATGCAGATTGAGATAGAGAATATCAGTGCTGAGGAGATTGCTGCCTACATGGCTTCCATCGAGAAGCTTGTGCAGCGTACATGGAAAAGTGAGGATTCTGACACCTGGAATTTGATTATGCCCGACTATCAAGTGCGAATTGTCCGGAAGGGACAGGCGACGACGATTCTCATTGCGGGACAGGACGAGATTTTTGCGCCCTCATGGTACATCGCATATTGTCAGAGAGGGCGCTGAATGGGTGAAATGCAATCTATTCACCTATTCTCGCCAGAGGAATTGAGTATATTTTAAAATGTGCATCTGATGTGTTGCGTTTTGCGCTACTTTTTGGTATTGTATATTTGAAAGGTGGTGCTATTATGGCAGTTAAAACGGCAAATGTTAATTCGCGAATGAGTATTGATATCAAGGAACAGGCAGAAGCAATTCTTAATCGTTTGGGTATTCCGCGGTCAGTTGCGATTGATATATATTATCGGCAGATTATTGCGCATAACGGAATCCCGTTTTCATTGACACTTCCGTCCACTGTCCCTGCAAGGGATGAAATGACGAAAGAACAATTTGACAGGATGATGGAGACCGGATTGAAGCAAGCGAAGGAAGATGATTCATTTGATGTAGATGAAGTATTTTCCGAGCTTGAACGGAGGTAGTATTTGAAAACATATACGATACGTATTACCAGACAGGCAAGGGAGCATTTGCGGGGAATTAAGGACTATATTACAAACACACTTCTTGCGCCGGAAGCAGCACAAAACACGGTCAGCGTGTTAAAAAAAGAAATCAAAAGTCTTTCTGAGATGCCCGAAAGAATGAAGCTCACAGAAGAAGAACCCTGGCACAGTGCGGGGATTCGCAGAATGCGAGTGAAGAATTATTATGTGTATTTTTGGATTGATGAGGCAAACAGAAAGGTTCAGGTGACATCCATCATTTGCGTTGCGCGTGACCAAGCAGCACAGTTGGAAATGATGGAGAGAGAGTAGCATTCAGAATATAAACATTATATCAGCAAAGAAACAGAGTCGGGCAACCGGCTCTGTTTTTACTACCGTCTTTTAAGGGTCAAGCTCCAACAATTTCTTTACGGCATCCTGCATCGAAGGGAGAGAGCGGTACTGCACAATCAGCTCTTTCTCTTCGGCTGTGAGTGTGATGGATGGTTCGTCTTTTTCTGTTTCCTGCATGTATCCAAACGCCTCTAAAATATCACTGATTCCGTAGATATCGCAAAGCTTTAACAACGTATCCGCATCGGGCTGTGTCTGTCCGCTTTCCCAGCCGTAAATTGTTTTGACAGCCACTTCCGAGTTCTTTTCTTTTAATTTCTCCGCCACATCGGAAATCGTATAATGATTTTTCTTCCGGTTCTCCTTTAAGACTCTGGCGATCTCTGGATTTTTCATGGTTTTCACCTCTTTTAGTATCATATCCTACCCCAAAATACTAGTCAATCGGATTCGGAGCTTTTTTTCAAAAAACAAAATCGGGTTGCGTTATTCTGATAGTGTCGATACGGTTTCGGCATGTATGGCATGAAGGCATTTCCGGTGACCGGCATCGTCACAGGCAGAAGCTAAAAATGTACCTGTAAATATAAGGGTGCTCAAATCATCTGATAAAATTCTCTATTTAAGAGAAAATAACTTGATATTCTTTTATGCCAAGAATATAATTGTTAACAAGAAACAAAATTCTTTGAATAAGAGAAAAGCGGTGAGAGAATGAAGAAAGGAAATGCGGCAAAAAATTTAAGAGCGTACATATCGGAGCATCAGATTTCCATTCCGGATATTGTCAGCAATACCGGAGTTGCGAAAAATAAATTGCAGCAGACTTCAAAGGAGGATCTGAATGCCACGGAGTTTTTGGAAATCTGTTATTTTTTAAAGGTCGATCCGAGAAGCTTTATTTCCGATGAATCAGCAATCAGTTAGCATACAAGGGAAGTGAGGAAGAACACATGAAGGATGAAACATTTTATTTGGTATGTCCTGAGTTTGGGGAGAGTTTTCTGACAAAGCAGGAGATCAAAAGGGATTACGCCCATCCTGTAGATTTGGGAATTATAAAATTTCTGGACAACAGTGCCGTGAATACGGTATTCAGACAGCTTGTGGAAATGATTGCAGATTCTACTTATGGTCCTCTGGTAGCCAGCGGCATTCCGATCAGTGAAAAGACCTACCCGGAGATTAATCTTTTGGTAAATGAGTGTGTACAGGAGCTGCGTATAAAGCGCCCCTATGTCATTATCTCGAGTGCCCTGCAGGGACTGAATGCCATGACATTCGGAAATGATGAGGAGCCGTATATTGCGATCAGTCCATTGATGATTAAAATGTTAAATTCGCAGCAGCTTAAATTTGTAATCGGACATGAGTGCGGTCATATTGCTATGGGGCATGTAATCTATCATTCGGTGGTAAGCATTGCGGCGACCTTTGCATCGGCAGTTCCCGTGATTGGTCCGATCGTAAATAAAGTCGGCTTCTTTCCGTTAAAGGCATGGTCGAGACGTTCTGAAATTTCCGCTGACCGTGCGGGACTGCTCTGCTGCGGCAGCTGTGAGAGTGCACAGAGAACCTTGCTCCAGCTGGAGCTTCCTTATATGGATGCAAGCGAGCTGGATATAGAAGATTATGTGGAGCATTCGGAGCAATATATGAAAAAAGGAATCATCAGAAAGCTCAATGAATTTGATGATGCCCATCCGATCATCCCTAAGAGGATTCAGGCGCTCAACGAGTTTGCTGTCAGTGAAAAGTACCATCGGCTGACCGGAGAACCGTCCTCGGAGGATGCGACTCCGGATGCCGAGCTTGAGAGAAGGATCGAAAATATAATCAAGATATTGTGATTGCAGGAGGTAGAAATGTATCGCAGCATGTTAGAGAAAATGGAAGAAGCCGTTCACCGGATCGGGGACGGGGAATTAGAAGCGCTTGTACAGGAAATACAGGACAAGGTCAGAAAAGAGCATGTGCCGAAGGTGCTGTTTGTCTCCGATTCGTATGGAAGGGACGCAGTGCTTGCCGCAATGGAAGCCGTTTGCGGCAGCCTGGGCATTCCGGAGGGGTACACTTCGGGAAATGATATGCCGTTTTGCATGGAGCTTGGCTGGGGGGAGGAGCAATGTACGGCAACGGATGATGCTTTGGGAGAATTTGCGTACACGAAGATAAAGCTGCAAAAGAAGGAGTAGAGCTTAAAAGGGCTCGATATGGTGTTCTGGTGTGGCAGCGAACTTAAGGCTTTGGATGGAAACGTGATCACGGACTGTGATTTGTTAATTCTGTTTACGAATGCAACAATGGCGCTTGTGCAGAGGGAAAAGGAATGGTTGAAAAATACGGTAGAGCCGTTCTTTGGCGGAGACAGAGTTATAGTTGCTTTGTACCGGACAGAGTTTTTAAATACGGAAAGTGACCGGACAGAGCTTTGTAAATCCATTGAGGACACACTTGGCAGTATCCATAAGGAGATAAAATTTTTTGCCGACGGGCAGGGATTACCCGCAGAAATTCGGCAGATGGAACCCCTCTCTGATGAAAGCAGACGGAAACGTCAAAAAGCAATTTTGAAGTACGGACTTTCCTTGATGGGTAAGAAAATCAACCGGCAGCTGGAGCTTGGAAGCATAGACATGGAAAAATTGAAAGACAACGTTAAGAGGGTTGAAAAAGAGCGGAAGGATGTGGAGCTTGCCGGGAAAATCATGGTGGAAAATACGGTTGGCGCTTTTTATACGGATTTAAAGAATCAGATTTATGATGCGGCAGAGCAATACAATGAGGATGCATACAACAGCATCCGTGAGAGAATCAGCTCCACGAAGGATGTCAAAGGTGATGCGGAGAAAATTCCGGCTTATCTTGAGACAGTCTGGACAAACT
This sequence comes from Lachnospiraceae bacterium, assembly GCA_017476765.1. Lineage (GTDB taxonomy): Bacteria > Bacillota > Clostridia > Lachnospirales > Lachnospiraceae > JAFUZE01. The sequence continues at coordinate 19,017 of JAFUZE010000237.1, read as the reverse complement.
TTGGGAGCAATGTAAAGGAAAAGCTGGCACAGGAACAGGCAAAAATTGTGGCTCGGCTGGAGGAACGGATGGAAGAGGACTGCGGCAAGCTTGTCGGAATGCTGGAATTGTCGGGGGATGCTCCGGAATTATCCGTCCTGACGGTCGGAAAAACATACATGAGGTTTGGAGACGGCGGCAATGAGGCTGACACAAAAAGTAAGATGGTTTCCAAAGGAATGCTGATCGCATCCATCGCCCTTGCGTTTGTGAATCCGGTTTGGGGGTTATCCGCTTTTGCAGGGACACAGCTGTATCAAAAGTATAAGGAGCGCGATGCGGAGCAGCTGCGAAGCCAGATTCTGGGCAGCCTGTATGGGGACTGCAATCAGGTAAGGCAGAAGGCTGTAAAGCAGATTTATTCTGTGATTGATGTGGCAAAGAAAGAATCCGGTGACAATGTAGGAAAGATTTATTCTGAGATTATGGATTCGCTGATGGACTCCATTTATCAAATGGTCGGGAAGCTGGAGGAGGCAAAAAAACGCTGCGGAATCCTGCAGGAGCTTGCCTTAGAAAAACTGCCGGCGATGGAGGCGCAGCTAAATGGATAAGCGCAAAACGGACAGGTACAAAACAAACGGCGAACGAGAAGAAGGCATAGAAATGTGCACAAAGTAACGAAAGGAGAAACAGGAAAATGGGAGCATACCAAAGGCAACAGGAAATGATGGACCGCGTGTGTGAGGATATTACGGTCTGTACGGAACTGATCGGGGAAAAGGATGCGTCGAGGGAGAGCGTCTATGGATTTGTTCCGGGACTTGGCAGCATGGCAAATCAGGAGGCGGCATTAAAGGAACAGGTGCACAAGCTCAGAGAGGGTATCTTTCAAGTGCTGTTTACAGGAGGCTTCAGTGCCGGGACATCGACGCTTTTAAACGCCCTGATGCGCAAGGATGTGCTGAAGATGAGCATCAAGGCGGAGACGGCAGTAATTACGAAAATTATTTTCAATGCACCGGAGAAGGTCATTGTGTATAAGAAGCAGGTGGATGCAAACGGCAATCGACTGAAGGAGGAATATTCGGTAGGAGAATTTTTTGAAAAATTCAGGGTGAGCCAGGAGCATGCTGAAAAATTTGAGGATATCGATTATGTACAGCTTCAGCAGGCACAGGACGGAATCGGGGGAAGTCTTGTGCAGCTCGTGGATTCTCCGGGCACAAGCAACAGCGAGGTCGATACGGAGATGGCACGTTCCTTTGCGGAGAAGGCGAGTGCGATTGTCTACCTCATCAGCGGTCTGCAGCCGTTTACGGACGAGGATAAGCAATATATCAAGTCTCATTATGCGGGAAGGGGCATAAAGAATGTATTTTTTGTGATCAATCGGTTTGACAATGTGCAGCCGGAGGAGGTCGAAACGTTAAAGGCAAATGTGCGGCAGCAGCTGACGGGTGTCTTTACCGTAAACGGTCAATTTGATGAACAGCTTTTCCGAAATCGTGTCTTTTACACAAATGCATACGGATCGCTGAATACGAGAGTCGGGAGGCCGACGAAAACACCGTACGGCGATTTTATGATTGACGACAGCCAGACCGGAGTCCCGGAATTTGAACATGCGCTGAGTGAATTTTTGACCGACGATAACAGAGATCGGGATGCACTCGCAGCATATATTCCTAAGCTGGCAACCATTTATGCAGTTGCAAGGAACAAGGTAAATGAGGAATTGACCCTGTATAGGGAAGGGGCGGAAAAGATCAGAAGGGACAGTCAGCAGCTGGATGCTTCGATGGAGAAAATCAAGAGGGTTCTGGAAGCCATCGAGGCTTTGTGCAAAAATAAGGCAGGCGAGCTTGTGCGTGAAATCAAGCAGGCTTACGACAACTATGTTGCAGCGGTTGAGAGCGGATGGGACAGTCATTTTGACGATCCGGAGGTGATGAAAAATATTCACTTTAATTCGTTGGATATGATCCGGCTAGCCACAACTAAAAATGAAGCACTGAAGAAGGAAAAAATGAAACCGATCCAGAATGCTGTTGAGAACTATATCGACAGCAAGAGTGCTGTGCTGCAGGGCAGCATATCGGACATTATCAAGGCGAAAATGATCGATCTGGAAAACAGTCTGAAAAACTTTCAGGATCAGCTTGAAAGCCTCGACTGCCCGATTGACATCAACGAGATCATGAAGAGCATCGGCTCGGCGGTGGCTGTAGAAGGCACCTCTTCTCCCGATTTAAAAATAAATTCCTTTCAGCTTTTCCTCGGCATTCTCGGTGCCGATCCGGAAATTGCAATCGATGCATTCAATGGCTCTAAGAGTAACAAACAGGCAATTATTTCCTCGGTTGGAAAAAACCTTTTCGAATACGTCGCACTTTATGTCGTTGCGTGGCCGATTGGACTTGCAATGCTTGCAAAACGAGGATTTGATATGATTAAGGGATGGAAGGAGGGCGGAAACCAAAGCGTGAAGGAGCTGCTCAAAGGGCTGAAGCCGGAAATGATTCAGAGTCTGCGCGAAGGCAAGGCAAAGGTGGCGATGGATATGGAGAAGAAGGCGGGCGGTGCCATCATCCGCGCGGGAAAGACCTTTTCGGAAAGCTTTCTGACAGAGCTGGAGAGCTACAGACAGTCCTTTGACGAGATGCTTGCAAATCTGAATGATAAGACCTTTAACATAGAGTATGAGGAAGCGCGCACCTCAAAGCTCCTTGCAGAGATGGTCGGACGCATCAGCGATATCAGCCGGCTTACGCGAGGTGAGGTTCTCGACGAGCAGGGTGTTCTTTCCTTTGCGGAGAGTAATGCTTCGGGCTCCTGATATCAAAGAAGGGAAAGTTGCAGTCATCTGTTTTATCAAAGGAGAGAGAAGATGTTATATAGTGAGAGATTTGCGAACCAGTGGGACAGCTTCGTGTCATCCTTTCAATCTGAGATGAAGACGCTTCCTGCCGAGGCGGTCACGTTAGAGAGAGTCAGTGAATGGTATAAAAATAACAGCTTCCGTTGGAGCAGTATTGTGGAGAAGGAAGGAATCCTGCTGGAAGATGAAAAAAATGAGGAGTTGAAAAGGGAGCTTCTTGACAAAATAGCCGGTTATTCATTTGAAGAAGTATCTATGGATCAAAAGCCAAAGCCGTGGGCAAGCCTTCTCATCGGTCTTGTGGGGGCGGTGGCAGCCGGCTTTGTGCTGAAAAAATTCTGGCACGTCAGCACATGGATTGTCGTAGTGCCGGCAGTCGTCATACTCATTGCGGCAGCGATACAATACGCCGATGCACTTGACCGATATGCCAAAGAACAGAATCAGAAAATATACATGGAGTATGCGCACCAGATGGACAACTATAAGGATGTTTTGGTGGAGCTTTGCAGGCGCTATGAGAAATAGCATATCGTACAGGAAGCAGGCAACGAAGGAAGAGATGCGTTACAGACAGCGTGATAAAAAGGACTGGTGTTGAATTTGGAACTTGAAGAAGCGAAGCGGCAGCTTGATCGGATCAAGGCGAATGGGAACAGGAAAAATACGGAATTTACCGTCGCCTTCTGCGGCGTATTCTCATCGGGTAAGTCCTCTCTGCTGAACGCTCTGTTAAATTATGAGGAATTTCAGCTTCCGATCGGTTCATTTCCGATCACAAAGCTTGTTACCAGAATCCGGTATGGGAAAAATCCGGGTTTTTATCTGTATATACATAACGAGGGACAAAGGGTGCAAATCAGCAGGGAAGAGTTTGAACTTCTTGTTGTGGGAAAAAAGCAGCCGCCGGAGGGATGTAAAGAAATAGTGCTTACCATTCCGGCAGAAATCTTAAAATCAGGAGCCGTTTTTCTTGATACCCCCGGTTTTCTCGATGAAATGGGAGGAGAGCTTGAGGCAGTCAGCCGACAGGCAGTGATGCAGAGTGACCTTGCCGTATTCTGTGCAAGTGCGGCTCAGCTGGGAAACCAGTTTGAAAAGGAATATATCGAGGAGCTTGAGCAGAGCATCGGAAATTACTGCATGATTGTGAGCCATATGGATTGCTGCAATACCGAGGAGGATAGGCAGGACATACTTGCGAAGGCGGAGAAACTCATGACCGGAAAGGGCGGCGGCATACTGGGGAGCCTGCCGGACGGAAATTGTTTTTTTACGATAACCGCCGGGACAAACAAAATGCTCGGAGGCTTTGGCACCTATATTTGCTATATTCTGGAAAACAATTCATTGAAGGAAGGCTTAAAGGCATCCACCTCAAAAAAAATCAGAGAATTTCAAAAAAGAGAGCTGGCGGAAAAAATCGGTACGGAATTGCGGGCGTGTGAGGCAGAGCTTACAGACCTGACTGACAGACATGACAAAATCGTCAGTGAGCAGCGCATGACACAGGGGTTGAAACGGGTCGAAGCACAGCAGAAGCAGGAAAGTAAATTTGCACTATATGAAAGTGACATGGTGCATCTTGCAAATCTGATCGAAAAAGATTTGCAGTACCTGAAGGAAAAAGAGATTATTGATGAGTTTGCAGTCAAGGCAAGAAATTATATATGCGAGAGAATGTTTCCGATGGCTAAAAAAGTGGACAAGGAGCTGTTTCAGGAAGAGTCACCGGAGGAGCTGTATCTTTTTTTCCGGAAAACAATCGAGAGCTTTGAAATCCCGGCACCGAAGCGCACGGCTGTGAAAAACAGGGGAATGTTGGGACGGGCGCTGCTTACGGCAGTCAATTTTGCTTTTTTGGATTTTGAGGTGGATGACGGATATGATTATGAGTATCGGGACTATCATGTCCCGGCAGTCAACGCATTCCGAAAGGAGCTGATGCCGAAGCTGACTGAGGGGCTGAAAAGAAAAACAGGCAGCTTTTACCGTATACCGGAAATCGAGCCCGAGAGCGGTTTAGAGCATGTGATACGGGAGCAAAAGAAGCTGATAAGCGAATGGAAGACGCTTCTGAAAGAATGCATGCGGGAGCCGGAAGTGCAGCAGGATAAAGAAACCGGGAAAAAGAAAGGGATTCTGTTTCTTACGGCACAGGGAATCAGCGGCAGATTGAAAGGAAGGCCGCAGAGCGTCAGACCGGACGATGTACTGCTCGTGGGAAGAGCTGCCGAATGCGGAATCTGTTTTCCGAACGATGCAAAGGGTGTCAGCAGAGAGCATCTGAGCATACAGCTTACGAAGTTCGGCTGGACAGTGAAGGACTTGGACTCTTCCTACGGAACCTATTCGGCAAACGGAGTAAGGCTTCTGCCGGGTACGGAATGGAAGCTTCATAACGGGGACAGGATATATTTGGGAACCAGGGAGAACTATCTTACGATTACGATTTCATAGCGTTCATGGCGGAAAGGGAGATGGATATGATGTTTGAAAAAAATCAAAGTCAAAACAGTGAGGCGATTGCAATCGTAAAGGGCGACGCGAATGTCAAACAAACGGAAAATCCGGTATATCAGTGGTTCGGTCCGATCAATGCAAATCTGAATCTCACATTTGAGAAGGCGTATCAAATTGAGAGAAAAGACTGGGACAAAGGTATCGTGGACTGTACCTATCGAATTTACGGCAGAGAATTTACGGATTTAAGCTGTATGAAGGGCACAACGCTTGAGGAGATTCCGGATGAAGGCTGTGATGAATTTGAGATACGGCAGCATGAGGACGGAATACGTTTTTTGTATTGTTACAGCAGCATTCCCACCTTTGATTCCGGTGACCGTGAATGGGGAAGCCACAGCCAGAAGGCGCTCTACTGTGACGACAGGGGGATTCACTTGATCAGCTGCCTGCACGGATATAAGATCGGACGGATTTCGGTCTATCTCGGCTTACAGAGTGCGGGAGAGAGATTTGAGAAGTGGCTGGAATATCTTCAATGTGAAAATCCCGGTGTGGATTTTTTCGGATAAATAAAGAGAAACAAAGAGAAATAAAGAGAAACAAATAAAAATAAGAATAAGAAATAAACGGGAATCTTATGCAAGCCCATAGTCCGGAACGGAAGTTCTGAGCTATGGGTTTTCTTTATGGCACAGATTCTTGTCCTGTACGCCTTTTTACGGCAATTTCGGATACGGAAACGAAGCGGAGGTTGGTTTCGGACGTTTTTTTCAAAAACGGAAAAGGGATTGGTATATGGTAAGTTATATGTCGAAAGCAGTCAATAAAGTACTGTTTTTAACAGAAAGTGGTTGATATTCTCGAATATCAAGAATATAATTATAAAATAGCCATAAGTTTCTTTGAATAAAAGAATATGAAAAAACAGAGGAAAGAAAACGAAAAAGAAAAAGAAAAAGGGAACAAACAAGAAAACGAAAACGGAAAAGACCAGTCAAAGGTACAAAGGGAAGGAGGAATTTCATGGGAAATACGACATTTTATCGGCAGGCAAAGCAGGACATCTCGCAGATTACCTGGAAGGATATCTTTTCGGAATATAAGGTAAAGCATACGAAGGAGGATTTGGAATATGCGCTGATGGCGGGAACATCCCTGGATAGGGCAACGGAGCAGAATATGCTTGCAAAATGGAAAAAACCGTGGATTTTTTATCCGGCACTGAAGCTGGGGCTTGCCCTGCTCGCCATTCTTTACGGGGTGTTTTTTTTCAATCTGCTCACCGCACAGATACCTGCTCTTGTGTATATGACAGTGATTGTGCCGCCGCTGATTCCGCCGCTGATTCTCTGTATTTTTTTCTGGGAAATGAATATTCCGCGCAATATTTCCCTTTATCAGATGATGGGGATATTTGTTGTAGGAGGGATTTTATCAATCTTTGTCACGGGAATTATGATTTTATTTGTCCCGCAGGGACCGTCGTATCTCGCACCGCTGAGCGAGGAGCCCGGCAAGCTGATTGTGGCGGCTGTGTTTCTTTCCCTGTTCAGTAAAAAGCATAAAGTATACGGACTAACCGGACTGGTTATCGGAGCGGCAGTCGGAGCAGGCTTCGGTGCGTTTGAGTCCATGAGCTATGCCATCAATATCGGGCTGTCGGGCGGATTGGGTGCAGCAATCAGGAACCAGCTCCTTCGCGGTGTATTGTCATTGGGCGGTCATACGTTGTTTTGCGCTCCTTATGCGGCAGAGCTTGCGCTGCATGTGGAGCAGGACGGAAGGCTGAGCACAAAGTCTTTTACAAACGCTGACTTTCTGTCCGCATTTTTGATTTCCTGTTTCTTTCACTTTGCATGGAATATGGAAGTGGGCGGTCTGATCAAATGTGTGATCATCACCGCACTGCTATGGGTACAGCTGCTGCGGATCATGCGCAAATGCCTGTATCAGATTATCAGCGCTGCACACTATCAAAGCGGGGACGATGCTGCATATCAGGCAGAGCGTAGAGGAGCGGGCAGAGCGGCATGGGCAGGAGAACCGGCGCCGTATCAGGCAGAGCGCAGAGGCGGAGTCATAGCGGCGCAGGCAAGAAGCATTCCGTATATTCAAGTGCAGGGTGTAAGCGCAAATAGAGGAGGAACAGAATGGAAGTCTGACAGGGGCGGCTCTCTGATCGTGGGACGAGCCACAGACTGCGGTATCCGTTTCCCATCCGATGCGAAGGGAGTCAGCAGAAGCCATCTGAGCATACAGCTGACAAATTACGGTTGGACAGTGAAGGATTTGAATTCTTCCTACGGAACTTATGTAGGAAACGGGGTCAAGCTTCTGCCGGGAACGGAGTGGCAGCTTCATTCCGGAGACAAGGTCTATTTAGGAAGTAAAGACAATTATCTGAACGTAACGATTATCTGAACCTGGGCATGAACATGAACCTGAGCATGACAATGACAATGAACATGACAATGACAATGATATAAGACTTTAAAAAATAAAAAGAAAACGGAGGAACAGACAATGGCAAATATTGAGTGTGGGAAAGGGCATATTTACGATTCGGACCTTTATGATTCCTGCCCGTATTGTAATGGGGGTGGAAAAGAGATTCGTTTCGAGACGGTGGGGGGATCATCAGGCGGCACCTCATCGGGCGGAAGGATGGAGACGGTAGGAGGCTTTGGCAGCGGAGGCTATGATTCTCCGTCGATGCGCACCTCAATCGGAAAGACGGAGGCGGCAGGCTACAGCACAGCAGGGGCAGAAAAGCATGAAACAGTTGCACCGGGAAGCTATAACAGAAGAAATGATAAAAAAAAGACGGTTGCAATCGTGCAGGCAAGGATGAACATTCAGCCGGTAGTCGGCTGGCTCGTCTGCATCGAGGGACCGGATATGGGAAAGGATTACCGACTCTATGACAAGCAGAATACGATCGGCAGAAGCGAGAGGATGGATGTCTTTATCGAGCATGACAAGACTGTTTCGCGGGACAACCATGCCCGGCTTGCATATGATTCGAGACATAGAGTATTCACGCTGATTCCAGCGGAGAGTACAAATAATATTTACTTAAATGATGAGCCGGTCTATGCACCGATCAAGATTTCCGCCTATGACTGCGTGGAATTCGGACAGAGCAAGTTTTTGTTCGTTCCGTTTTGCGGCAGCCGGTTTAACTGGGAGGACGGGCTTATGTCCGGGGAAGCGGACAACTTCAATTTTTAACTGATGGGGAGGTAAAAAAGCGTGACGAAAAACAGAGAGGAAAACGGAGTAAGAGGCAGCAGGAAAAGTCCGGTCAGGCGGATGCTCAGCTATCAGGTTGCCAATATGCAGGGTATCGGCATGCGGGAGAGGCAGGAGGATGCGTTTGCCTTTGTGAATGCAATAGATGTGACGGAAATTCGGACAAAGGGACTTCTTGCTATGGTAGCAGACGGAATGGGCGGTATGCAGGATGGGAAGGCGGCAAGTGAGAAGGTATCCGCCATTATCCGGAAGGATTTTGAGCTCTATGACAGGGAGAGAGATATGACTTCCCAGCTGCTCGACAGCGTTTATCATGCGGGAAATGAGGTCTATCAAATCATCCACGGAGATGGCGGCAGTACGATTGTGGCGTGCGTCTTTTTTCAGGAGCAGCTGCACTTTTGCAGTGTCGGGGACAGCTTTCTGTTTTTGTACCGGGACGGAGTTCTTTTGCGTGTGAACCATGAGCATAACCGTCAGAGTGATTTTTATCTGGATGCGATTCGTGAGGGAAGCATGGACCCGACGACCGGAAGGACACATCCCGAGAAGGATGCACTCACGCAGTTTGTCGGGATGGACGGGCTTGAGGAGATCGACTGCTTTCAAAAGCCCCTGAGGCTGAAGAATAACGATATTTTTCTGTTATGCTCGGACGGTGTGGGCGGCGTGCTCACAGATGAGGAGATTGCCGGCTGCCTGCAGGGAAGTCCGGCAAAGATGTGTGCGGATTTGGAGGAGCTGGTCATCTCAAAGAAACGTCCGCATCAGGATAATTATACGGCACTCATTATACGGTGCGGATACTAATGTACAGTGTGAGGGAACCCGACAGGTTGATCACGAAGGAAACGAAAGGTGGGAAAAGAGATGAAGAAGACAATCACAGCAATATTTTTAGTATTTTTAATCAGCATTGCAATCGTGATGCCGGTGCAGGCGGACGGATTCAGTGCGGATTATGCGAGGGAGCGCACGGCGGTGCTTGCCGAATATGTGGAGCTGCCCGGAATTAGCGGACCGGTCGGCTATGGAACCTGCTTCTTTGTGGGAAAAGATGGAGAGGACCCGACCTATCTTGTCACAAATCATCATGTCATAGAAGATTATTTGAATTATGGGAAGGGTGCATGGGTTACGATTGAGGACGGTCATGGCAATCAGCTCGACTGCCGTGTGACAATGCGAGTCTATTATTCTTCCAGTGAATTTGAGGAGGCATATGTGGTCGCATATGATGACACAAAAGATATCGCAATTCTCAAATTGGAAAATCCCACGTCAAAGCGTAAGGCATTCCTGCTGCATTCCCCGGAGTCTGATATGCAGGGGCAATCCGTTTATCCTGTAGGGTATCCGGGCTCGGCAGACAACAGCGTGGTGGAGCCGAACTCTTCCTGGAGCATGAGCGATGTCAGTATCACAAATGGAATTATCAGTAAATTTATCACGCAGCGGGGTACGGGAGTGAGAATGATTCAGACGAATGCAGAGATACAGCCCGGAAATTCGGGAGGACCACTGGTGGATGAAAACAACAGCGTTGTGGGTATCAACACGCTTGTCTACTTTGGTGATGTTGCGAATGTATATTATGCGGTGAATATCGGTGAGGTGGAAGATATCCTGAACAGAAACAATATATCCTATGATTCGTATTCTGCTTCTGATGACCCAGACCCCGGTCCGGTTCACCCTGATGACCCGATTCCTGACCCGATTCCTGACGACCCAACCACCCCTACATGGTTTTTTGTGGCAGGAGGCATAGTACTTGCTGCCGCTGTCGGAATCGTTGGATTCCTTGCATCGAGAAAGGAAAAGTCCTCTGACCCGCAGCAGGCAGCAGCCGGGCAGGCACCTGCCGGGCAAGCACCTGCCGGAGGCGGTTATGCGGGAAATGCCGGGCAGGACGGCTATGCGGCTCCGTCCTGGCAGGCATCCGGTCAGCGAGGCAATCCGACTGTAGCATCCGCATCATCGGGTATTCCGTCCGTGCGCTCCATGTCGGTGCAGCACCGCGGAGAACGTGTATCCCTGCGGGATCGTCAGATTGTCATAGGGCGCAATCCGGATGTGTGCAGCATTGTCTTTAAGGATGGGACACCGGGTGTCAGCGGAAAACATTGTTCTCTTTCCTACGATAAGAGCAGCGGAGATTTCCTGCTGACGGATTTGAAATCGACCTACGGCACATATCTTGCAAACGGACAGCGTCTGGAGGCGGGAGTGACCTATCGCCTGCGCTCCGGCGACAGCTTTTATCTGGGAGAGATTGGAAATACTCTTCAGGTGGAAAAGGTGTGAGAGGAGGCTTTGTATGAATCTGGATGTGTATTCTTATACCAATCAGGGCGGCAGAGATCACAATGAGGACTGCGCCGATTATTGTATGGGAGATGAGCGGGGAATTTTTGTTGTGGCTGACGGACTGGGCGGACATCAGTACGGAGAGCTGGCTTCCGCATGCACAGTAGATACGTTTCTGAAAGCGTGGCAGGAGGAGGCGGTTTTGGAAATGCCAAAGTGGCTCTCTACACAGTTTTTAAGTGCCAATGAGGCAATCCTGAAGCTTGCCGGTGAGCATGGCTGCACGATGAAAAGTACTGCCGTTGCGCTGCTGATTGAGGATGGTACCGCCTGCTGGGCACATGCGGGAGATTCCAGACTCTACTATATCCACGACCGGGAAATGAAGTGGATTACGGCAGATCACTCCGTCGCATACAAAAAATACAAGGCGGGAGAGATTACCCGCGAGCAGCTTCGCACCGATGAGGATCAGTCATCGCTTCTGCGCACGCTCGGCGGGAGAGAGCGGTCGGACCCGGAGCTGTGCGAGCAGCCGGTAAAGCTGGAAAACGGAGATGCTTTTTTGCTTTGCTCGGACGGTGCATGGGAATATTTTTCCGACGGCGAGGTTCTGATCGATTATCTCAAGGCGGAAACAGCGAAGGAGTGGACAGAGCTTTTGCTGAAAAGAATACTTTCAAGAATTGTCTATAAAAAGAATGACAACCTGACAATTCTGACGGTTATGGCGGAGAATGGAAGGTAAATGCGGATGTCAAGGATGGAGGGACAGAATTTGAAAAAAATCATTTTGAGTATGAGTCTATTTATGCTTCTTGTTTGCTGTATACCGGTTTCCGTGTCGGCATCTTTACCTGAGGGCATAAACTTTAAGGACAAAAACAAGAAGGCGGAACAGGATGAAGCAGAGCTTGTCTCGGCATACGGGCAAAACGGAATACTTCATGCCTTTGTGCGGGGTTCGGGAGACTATTCCCCGGAGCAGATCGTGGTAGAGCTGAATGAGGATGAAAAAAACGGGATTTCCGCAAGTGACGGAGCAGTAAATCCGGTTCCGCTTGCACAGAGCGGCTCGGGCATTCAGTATTATTTTATTGTGGATGGCTCGGGGTCTATGAAGGGTAAATATACCGAAGAGGTCATGTATTTTGTCGAGGAGATTGTCAAACGGAATAAAGAAAGAAATGAAGAAAGCCATGTGCGTTATGCAGTGATGAAGTTTGGAAATAAAGATGAATTTGAGACGGTTTGGGAGCTTTCGGATGATACGGAGGGCTTGCTTGATACCTTGACGCAAATGAAGTACGAGTATGACAATACGGATTTGTATAATGGGATGCTGCAAGCCTTTGAGAAGGTTGACGGGATGCTGGGAGCAGATGCGGATAAGGATTTCATCAATCTGATTCTGATTACGGACGGAGGGCAGGATGTAAAAAAGGGCGAATACAATCCGGAGCTGTCCAGAGCCAACGATATAAAGACAAAAATCGAGAGTGAGCCGGAGAAGGTTGTACACACGATCTGTCTGGGAGAGTGGGCGGCTGTTCCGGAAGAGTGGGCGGATGGTCCGGGAGATGACTTTAAGACAGCGGGAGATGTCTTTGAGACAGGCAAGGGCATTCATGCAGAGCCCACTGACGTGCTCAGCGCCACTCTTGCCGGAAAGGAACTGGCGGAATTTACAGACAGCATATACCGGGCGGATTTTACGATGACAGGAGGAGCAGTGCCCGGACGCTTTCCGGTCAAGCTTACGTTCAGCAATCAGTCATCCGGAGTTGGGAGTACGAAAAATGCATCTTTTGATTCCGTAGTTATGCTGGGACAAGGTTCCGTTTCCGCAAATGCTGCCGGGACTGATAACGATTCGTCTGCTTCGGATGAAGCGGGAAAAGCTGCTGATGAACAAAAGACCGACGGCACAGAGGACGAGGAGACTTCCGATGACCGTCTGCTTGAGAGGGAGAATGAGGATTCCGAAGAGGAGATTTCATCAGACGATGATTTTTCAGACGATGACAGCGATTCGATAGAGGAAAAAGAAGATGCCTCCAAGCTTCGCATGGTCGTGATCGTTTTGCTGATTGGTCTGGCGGCAGCGCTCGCCGGTGCGTTAGTTGTTTTCCTGATTATGCGAAGGAAGCTCGTTTCGGATAGGAATGTGCCGAAAAAAGACCGCAGGGAAGCGGGGGAACGTGCGGCAGCAGGCGGACGTGAAGGAATTGGCGGTCGCAGAGAAGCAGGAGAACGTGCGGCAGCAGGCGGACGTGAAGGAACAAGAGGTCGCAGAGAAGCGGGAGAATACGAAGGAGCAAGAGGACGTGCGCAGGCGGAAGGATATGCAGGAGCAGGAGGGCGTGCGGAAGGAAATGACCGTGCGAGGCGAGAGACTGCCGGCATCAGGGGAAGCCGTCCGAAGTCTGAGAACGCAATTCCGCTGCAGCTGGAGATTTTGGAAGGGGAGTATGTGACGGGAGCGGAGACCGTATATCTCGACCGGGAGATTATGATCGGAAGCGGTTCCGATTGTGACATTGTCTTTGATGACCCGGATATGAATCCGATCAATTCCAGAATTTTTGTAAAAGGACAGGAAATCTATATCGAGGATTTGGATTCGGAATTGGGAACGGCAATCGGCGGCATGCGAATTTATGCACCGAATAAGCTCAGAAGCGGGGATGAGATTCTGGTCGGCGCTTCCTGCTTTCAGGTGTGGTTTTAGGCAATAGGCAGATTAAAACACAAAAGGTGGAATGAGAACGATGGATATAAACAGCAGACAGGAGTATCCGCTTACACTTCCGAAGGGTTCTGTATTATGCGGCAAGTATGAAATCAGGGACGTGCTTGGGGAGGGCGGCTTCGGAATCACCTACACTGCCGTGGATAAGCAGGCGAACCGAGTCGTTGCAATCAAGGAATATCTGCCGCAGGCGCTTGCAACGCGGGAGGGCAGGTTTCAAATCCTGTCTTATTCGAAAGAGCGGCAGACCGATTTTGAATACGGCAAGGAAAGCTTTATTGAGGAGGCGAAAACACTTGCGGAGTTTATCGGCAATCCGGGCATCGTCCGTGTGCACAGCTATTTTGAGGAGAATGGGACGGCATATTTTGTCATGGACTATCTGGAGGGTCAGACCTTACAGAAGTACCTGCAAAGTCATGGCGGCAAATTGGAATGCGGAGCCGCATGGGCTCTGCTAAAGCCGGTGGCGGATGCACTCTCTGCCGTACATGCAAAGGGAATTATCCACAGGGACGTGAAACCGGATAATATTTTTATCACGAAGGACGGAAACGTCAAGCTGATTGATTTTGGAGCAGCCAGATACAGTCTCGGAAATAAGACGCAGAGCCTCGATATCGTGCTGACGCACGGCTTTGCTCCGACAGAGCAGTATATGAGACACGCACGGCAGGGACCTTATACCGATATTTATGCGTTTGCGGCGACCTACTATTATGTAGTCACGGGCAAGATACCGCCGGATTCGGTGGAGCGTATGGATGGTGAGGATTCTTTGATACCGCCGAGAAATCTCGGTATTCATCTGCCGCCCGGGAAAGAGGAGGTGCTCCTTAAGGCGCTTTCGGTACGGACAGCCGACCGCTATCAGAGCATGGCGGAATTTAGCAAGGCGTTTGGCTATCAAACACAACCAAAACCACCACAGCCACAACCAGAACCACAACCAAGACCACAACCACAACCTCCCGAACCGAAATTAGATGAACAGACGAGGAAAAAATTGAACATGCGTATCAAAGATTTGAAATTCTGGTCTGGAGCGGGAGTTGTTTACTGCGCTGTGTTTACGTTGATTGCTATCGGCGTAATAGGTTCAGACATTTCATATATTTTTGATTTTTTCGATGATTTTTACCATTTTGTTTTGGGGTGTTTGTGTCCGTTATCCTATGGGATTTTGGGTGGTGCAATACTTCGGGAGCTGCGCAAGGTTACTCAGAGTATGCTTTCTGACAATTGTTTTGGGAGAGAACATATCACAGCACTTCGCAAAATAGGAAGCTACGGTATCGCCGTTATAATTATCACGATGGTGTTCGGATTTTTTGGGTTATTTCTCTTAAATGAATGACATGGGGTAGTTGTGATAGGTGATAGCGGCTGGAGTCGTATGGAGGAAATATATGGATAACACAGACAGACAAAAGTATCCTCAGGCACTACCGAAAGGAGCAGTGCTATGTGGCAAATATGAGATTCAGAATGTACTCGGAGAGGGAGGCTTCGGTGTCACCTATGCCGCAGTGGACAAGCAGACAAATGAGACAGTTGCGATTAAGGAATATTTTCCGGAAACTCTTGCAGCGCGCGAAGGGAAGCTTTCCATCAGGTCTTACTCCGGTGAACGCCAGTATGACTTTGAATACGGCAAGGAGCGCTTTATAGAGGAAACAAAAACGCTCGCAGAATTTATCGGCAATCCGGGAATTGTCCGTGTGCAGAGCTATTTTGAGGAGAACGGAACGGCATACTTTGTCATGGAATATCTGGAGGGGCAGACCTTGCAGCAGTACATAGACAGTCAGGGCGGCAAACTGGAGTGGAAAGCCGCATGGAAGCTGCTTTTACCGGTAGCGGATGCACTCTCTGCCGTGCATGAAAAGGGCATCATACACCGCGATGTGAAGCCGGGTAACATCTTTATCACGAAGGACGGAAGCGTCAAGCTGATTGACTTTGGAGCAGCCAGATACAGCCTCGGAGATCAGACGCATAGCCTGAGTGTCGTATTGACGTATGGCTTTGCGCCTTTGGAGCAATACAAGCGGCGGGGACGGCAGGGACCGTACACGGATCTCTATGCGTTTGCCGCAACCTACTATTATGCAATCACGGGAAAGACACCGCAGGATTCCATCGAGCGTATGGATGATGATGAACTCATACCGCCGGGCAATCTTGGCATTTCGCTTCCGCGCAAAACGGAGGATGCACTTTTGAAAGCGCTGGAGGTGCGGTCTGCTGACCGGTATCAGAGCATGGAGGAGTTTAAGGGAGAGTTTGAGGCAGGAGCTGCGTGGGAAGATAATTGGACGTCTGTGTCAGATACTCCGGCAAATCCGGTGCATCATTGTGCCAAAAAAGACGGCGAAAGCGATTACACGGAGTGGGATTATGTGTACTTTGGCAGTTATCCGCAGTCCGAGGTGACAGATGCAGAGACGATCGATGCCATTGAAAGTGAAATTGCATCGTCAGATGTCAATGGAGATGCCGGTGTGGATGTATGGGTTGGTGGAACAAAGTACCGCAGAATCGGTAAGAGTGATACCAATAATGACAAATATTTCGGAGATAGTACCTACCGCTATTTTAAGTGGGAGAGCATCAAGTGGAAGGTGCTCTCCAATGACGGCGTTAGGCTGTTTTTGGTGGCGGATAAGGGGTTGGATTGTAAGACCTATAACGATACCTATACATTTGTTTCATGGAAGAGCTGTACGCTCCGCAGTTGGCTGAATGATTACTTTTATGATACGGCATTCAGTCAGGAGGAACAGTCGGCGATTGCTCCGCAGCCACATCCAGGTGAAGCACATACCGAATACGGAACAAACGGTGGCAATGACACGATGGATAAGGTCTATCTGTTGTCGATGGAGGAAGCTACGAAGCCTGCTTATGGATTTCATGAAAAGAACAGAGCATCTGAAAGTAGATGGGTACAGACAAGCCCGTACGCAAGTGCCAGAGGAGCTTCTATAGCGAACAACTCAAATACAGGTGGAAATAATAACTGCTGGTGGTGGCTGCGCTCGCCGGGGGATTATTCGGGCAATGCTGCGAGTGTCACTTACCATGGCAGCGTCAATAGGAATGGTACTTATGTGTACAACAGGGCTGTCGCAGTCGTCCCGGCTTTGCACATCAATCTGTCCTCTGATCTCTGGTCTATGTCTGATGATGGGACTAGCGGTTCGGGCGGAGAGTAGGTGCTGAAACTGCCTATAAAAATGAATTGAAAGATATTGAAGATGCTTACAAAGATGCTTATGAAGAGGGACTAAATGTCGTTGAGGATGATATAGAAAAGCAAATCAGGGGCACGGACATTAAATTTTAACCGCATCTTACCTGAGATATATGCCTGCATGGCATATACCGATTCAAAGATGTACTGTGGAGGAAGCTCATATGGAGACAAAAGGCAGACAAACATATCCTATGGCACTGCCAAAGGGAGCCGTGTTATGCGGCAAATATGAAATCAAGGATGTAATCGGAGAGGGCGGCTTCGGTATTACCTATATCGCAGTGGACAAGCAGACAAATGCGATAGTTGCGATTAAGGAATATTTTCCGCAGGCGCTTGCAACGCGCGAGGGAAAGCTTTCGATCATGTCCTATTCCGGAGAGCGTCAGGCTGACTTTGAATACGGCAAGGAGGGCTTTCTGGAGGAGGCTAAGACACTTGCGGAATTTATCGGCAATCCGGGAATCGTCCGTGTGCACAGCTACTTTGAGGAGAACGGGACGGCATATTTTGTCATGGACTATCTGGAGGGGCAGAACCTGAAGCAGTACATAGACAGCAAGGGCGGTAAATTGGAGTGGGAAGCTGCATGGAATCTGCTGGTTCCGGTGGCGGATGCACTCTTTGCCGTGCATGCAAAGGGTATCATACACCGCGATGTGAAGCCGGAAAACATTTTTATCAAGAAGGACGGAAGCGTCAAGCTGATTGACTTTGGAGCTGCCAGATACAGCCTCGGAAATCGCAGTCAGAGTCTGGATGTTGTTTTGACACACGGCTTTGCACCGATGGAACAGTATACAAGGCACGGGAGACAGGGACCATATACCGACCTCTATGCGTTTGCAGCAACCTATTATTACGCAATTACCGGAAAGACACTGCCGGATTCGGTGGAACGTATTGAGGAAGATTTGTTGATACCACCCGGCAATCTGGGCATTCATCTGACACGAACGTGTGAGGATGCACTTTTGACTGCGCTAGAGGTACGGTCTGCCGACAGGTATCAGAGTATGGAGGAGTTTAAGGACGCATTTGTCAGAGGTATAAATGCTCCCACACCTTATAATTCTGCGAGTGATAGTGAGGATATGACCGGTGATAGGGTACCAAGCGCCGGAAAGGAAATACATTTTTCTGAAAAATCGGATGTAGAAGCAAAACCTGAGGAAAAGCGGAATGTGGGCGATGCCTCACAGCCGCAGAATATAGAACATGTCGAGACAGAGCAGAATAAGGACAATTCGGTTGAGCAGCAGAAGGCAAAGAATGCCAGAGCGCAAAAAGAAAAAGATTTAAGCAGGCAGAAACGGCTGAACAAGCTTGTTCCCAAAATTGTAATAGGCTGTATTCTTGGTGTTTGCCTTCTTTATTTGATTGGCAGAAGCAGTACTGCCGATCGGGCAGACTCTTCGCAGCCCGTGGCAGGTATGACATCGTCGGAGACAGAGCCGGAGACGAAGCCGAAGGCAGAGCTTGATACAGAAGTAAATGAGGAAAATCAACAGGACAGTAATGAGGATTCAGACACAATCAATGATACCGGGGAAGCGCAAAATGAGGATGCAGATAAACAGGCAGAGAAGGAAGTCGGAATACAGGAAGAGACAGATCAAGCGCCTCAGACATCGACTCCTGACAATCCGGTGCATCATTGTACTTGGAAAGACGGCGGGAGTGATTACACCGACTGGAGTTATGTGTACTTTGGCAGTTATCCGCAGTCCGAGGTGACAGATGCAGAAACAATCTCTGCCATTGACAGTGTGATTACATCGTCGGGAGTGAATGGCGATGCTGGTGTGGATGTGTGGGTTGGCGAAACAAAGTACCGAAGAATCGGTAAGAGTGATACCAATAATGACGAATATTTCGGAGATAGTACCTACCGCTATTTTAAGTGGGAGCGCATTAAGTGGAAGGTGCTCTCCAATGACGGTTCCACACTCTTTGTCGTTGCCGACAAAGGGCTGGATTGTAAGAAGTATCATGGAAAAAGTAGCAACGTTACATGGGAGACATGTACGCTTCGCAGTTGGTTGGGTAATCAGTTTTACAATGCGGCATTCAGTGCGGCGGAGCAGTCTGCGATTGTGACACAGTCGGTCGTTA
>JAFUZE010000021.1 GCA_017476765.1 Lachnospiraceae bacterium | reverse complement strand
GAATTAACCGCTCCGGTTTTTTCATACTGATCTCTCTTTCTGCTTCCGGTATAGGGTAAACGGATGTCAAGCCTCTCGTTTCACCGAGAGAGTGATGCCGTCGCCGAGCGGCACGATGGTCGTTTCCAAAAGCGGATGATTTTTGAGTGTGTACAGATACTCCCGCATTCTCGCATGAATGGTACGGTTCCGCCTCGGAATCGCAAAGTGGGATTCAATGATATCTCCATCCTGCAGCACATTGTCGGAGACCAGAACCCCTCCCGGCGCAAGTAGCCTTAAAATATCCGGCAGGTAATTCACATACTGCGCCTTCGCCGCATCCATAAAAATAAAATCATAGGTCTGTGTCAGCTCTCCTAAAAGCAGCGTCGCATCCCCTTCTAAAAGCGTGATCTGGTGACTCCTCCCGAAACGTTCAAAATTAGCGTGCGCCAGAGGAATCCGTTTTTCATACTTCTCAATCGTCGTAATACGACAGTCTGCCGGAGCAAATTCCGCCATCAGTAACGCAGAAAAACCGATGGCAGTTCCCACCTCGAGAATCTGCTTCGGTTTATTCATCACCAGCATCGTTTTCAAAAAGCTCTGCGTCTCCTTGCGGATAATCGGCACATCCGTCTCAAGCGCCGTCTGCTCCAATGCATCGAGCAGCTCCCCATTGCTCCGTTCCAGAGAGCATATGTAGGAGCGAAATCTTTCATCAACTATCACCGTTTTGTTCCTCTTCCTCGCTCACGCCCGCCAGAAGCAATATGATCTCCTCGGCATGCATGGATGTATTCAGCTCATAAATCCCCGGCTTCCAATCGTCCTTATAGTCGGAAAGCATCAGCTGCACATAGAAAACACCAGCGCTCTTCACAACACCCTTTTCCTCCAAAAGCTTTGCCATATCCCATTTGCCTGTTCCTTCCGCAATCGTCACGGTCTTGGAAAGGCCGGGCGATGCGCTCATCGGGGCATCCAGAAAAACATCGTACCCGAAGCCATAGGCTGCAACCGCCAGACGGTACACCAGCATAATCATAATTATCGTAACAAGCAGCCGGAATATCATTCCAAATATTGCCGACACGATTTGCTTCAACTGCATCGTTTATACCTCATTCAAAATCCACGAACATCGCCCGCGAAAAATATTCTCTGATATCCTGAATCATCTTACAGTACGCCAGCTCTGCCTTCAGAAATTCATGCACCTGCGGATCTCTGCGAACCTCTTCCATCTCCCTCAAAATCCAATCGGATTCCTCAAAAATCTGATCTTCATTTGCTCCCATCCGAAAATGAAAATTTTTCTGCCGCAAAGAATCCACCTTCTGCTTCAGCTCCGGATTTTGAGACAGCAGCTTCTTCTGACGCTCATAATTCCTGTACAGCTCCGATCGCTTTAAGGTTGCCACAAACTTATCCAGCTCTGCTTTTATTTCATCCATACCTGTTCCTCACTCACATTTTTTGTAATGAAACCCAGCATGTTTTCGCCCCGCGTTTTTTATACTTCCATGAAGATCGGCAGAATAATCGGCCGCCGTTTTGTCTTTTAGCAGACAAAATCGCCGGCGGTGTCCTTTACCACCGTTTTAATCTTTCCCCAGTCCGTAATTTTTTTGCTCATGCAGTCATCGAGAGCATCCTCCAGAATCTGACGTGCCTCGTCGAGAAGCTCATCTGCCTCCTTGACATACACAAATCCTCTCGAGACGATCTCCGGTCCCGCAACGATGAGATTATTGTAAGAATCCAGCCCGATCACGACAATCATAATGCCGTCCTCCGCCAGACGCTGTCTGTCACGGAGCACCACATTGCCGACATCGCCGACGCCAAGACCATCCACAAAGATGTCTCCTACCGGCACCTTCCCCGTAATTTCCGCCGAGTGATCATCAAGCTCCAGCACCTCCCCTGACTGCAGAATAAAAATATTGTCCTTGTCATATCCGAGCTCACGCACAAGCGCTGCCTGTGCCTTCAGGTGACGGTACTCTCCATGTACCGGAATCGCATACTTCGGTTTTACAAGCGAATAAATCAGCTTGATCTCCTCCTGGCAGGCATGTCCGGAAACGTGTGTATCCTGAAAGATGACGTCCGCCCCTTTTGCGTACAGCATATTGATGACATTGGATACCGCTTTCTCGTTTCCCGGAATAGGATGCGAGGAAAAAATAACCGTATCCTGCGGTCCGATCGTCACCTTTTTGTGCATGCCGTTTGCCATACGGCTTAAGGCTGCCATACTCTCTCCCTGACTGCCTGTCGTGATCAGAACCGTCTTTTCATCCGGATAATTTTTGAGCTGCTCGATATCGATGAGCGTATTGTCCGGTATATTCAAATATCCCAGAGAGGATGCGGTCTCAATAATGCTGACCATGCTGCGCCCTTCGACCACGACCTTCCTGCCGTACTTGTACGCCGAATTGATGATCTGGCGCACGCGGTCGACATTGGAGGCAAAGGTGGCTATGATAATCCTCGTGTTCGTATGATCCATGAAAATATGGTCAAAGGTCACGCCGACCGTGCGCTCCGACGGAGTAAAGCCCGGTCTCTCCGCATTCGTGCTGTCGCACATCAGCGCCAGAACTCCCTTTTTCCCGATTTCACCGAATCTCTGCAGGTCAATGGCATCGCCAAAGACCGGCGTGTAATCTACTTTAAAATCTCCTGTGTGCACGACAATGCCGGCCGGTGAATAGATTGCAAGCGCTGCCGCATCTACAATGCTGTGGTTCGTCTTGATAAACTCAATGCGGAACTGTCCGAGATTGACGTGCTGCCCGAATTTTACGACCTTTCTCTTAACCACGCGCTCGAGTCCGTGCTCCCTGAGCTTATTCTCAATAATGCCGATCGTAAGCTTCGTCGCATAGATCGGAACCGGAATATCCTTCAGCACATACGGAAGTGCTCCGATATGATCTTCATGACCGTGCGTGATCACAAACGCCTTCACCTTCTCCAGATTATCCTTTAAATAGGTGACATCCGGAATGACCAGATCGATCCCGAGCATATCATCCTCCGGGAAAGACAGACCGCAGTCCACAACGACAATACAGTCTTCATATTCAAAGGCTGTAATGTTCATTCCTATCTGCTCCAAGCCTCCGAGTGGTATAATCTTCAGCTTTGAGCTATTTGATTGTACTCTTTTTTTCAAACAAAATTCCTCCATATTCTCTATATTCGTATCCGTTTAAGCCTGACCCCTCGTGCAGCGCTTCACAAATAACAGCACGGTTAATCCGTTTTTTGTTTTCCCGATTCAGCATGTAACGTTCGTTACTATTCACGGCTCACTGCGCATTTACTGCGCAGTAAAGCCCAGGGACGGTACAATTGCCGGCATATCGCCCATCGCCGCAGGCGATTTTGCATGAGCGATATGTGTTACCATTCGCGGACGATTAGACCTTGAATGGTAACTAACGTCTGCTTACAATGCCGGCTGCTCAATCAAACACCACATCCTCCAGCATGTTGGCAAATACACCGCTGACCGCATCAAGCTCCGCATCCGTATCCACGATTGCATAAAGGCTCTCCGCATCCGTATCCTGCGATAAATCCTTTAAAATCAAAGCTTGTCCGTCGCCCGATTCCGTGTCCGATACGAGCAGATAATCGGTACCGTTAATTCTGGTCTGCTCCACCACATAAAAAAACACGGTTTCCCCGTCATCTGTACAAAATTCAATCTTTTCCAATCGTTTCACCAGACTTTCCATTCTTTTTCACCGCCAAAAGCTTCTGCGGCATCTTTCAGTCCTTTAAGCTGTCCAGATACTCCTGCAAAATAATCGATGCCGCCACCGCATCGACATATTCCTTGCGTTTTTCACGGCGAATCCCGGATTCCGCCAAAATCTCGTCAGCGGCAACCGTGGTCAGCCTCTCATCCCACAAAATAACCTCTACACCACTGCGCCTCTCAAGCATTTGCTTGAATTCCATCGTTTTTTGCACACGCTGTCCGCATGTGCCGTCCATGTTGCAGGGAAGCCCGAGTACGATCCGGTCCACCTGATGCTCCGTGATCAGCTCCTCGATCCTTGCCAGTGTTCTGCGCAGCTTGTTTTCTTCCTTACGCAGTATTGTCTCTTTGCTCTGGGCAATCAGACACGAAGGGTCGCTCAAAGCAACGCCCACCGTCTTTGACCCGTAATCCAAACCTAATACTCTCATCTGTTCCGTTACTCAAAATGATTCGTCTTAATATAATTGCGAAGCATTTCCTCTACAAGCTCGTCCCTCTCGACCTTCATAATAAGACTTCTTGCATTTCTGTGGCTGGTAATATAAGTCGGGTCACCGGACATGATATAACCTACGATCTGGTTTACAGGATTGTATCCTTTTTCGGTCAGTGCCTCATATACGGTAGATAATACAACCTTCACGCCGGTCTCCGGCTCCACTTCCACCTTAAAAAATCTTGTATTTCCCAAATCCTGCATTTTCTCACGCTCCTTGCTGCTATAAAGTATTGTTGGTGATGCCGACGAGCCGGCATAGGGATTCTCTGTGCATCCATAGTTATTACCATTTTAAACTAATTGGCAGAAAATTTCAATGCCTTGTACAATATTTTTAGGGCAATCTCTTAATCCTGCATCTCGTATTCCGTACGCTTCCGATGCTCTATATTACTCTTCGGAGCACGTTTTCACTCCATGAAAAACGTAACGGTACTAGGTGTGCACAATACGCACACCAAGAACCGACGTTTTTCGAGGGCATCCGAGAG
>JAFUZE010000236.1 GCA_017476765.1 Lachnospiraceae bacterium | reverse complement strand
GTGGAATATACAAAGGTAGCCTTCTATGATACTTATGTGTTGCTCCCGCTTCCGCAGCCGGCTTTTTATGTACATCTTGCCTTTTTGGGGGCGATTGTTGCGGCAATCTGCCTGATTCTGACTGCCAAGCTGACGCACATTCCGGGAAGCTACCGGAAACGGTACTACTTTTTGATTTTCGGCATGCTGCTTGCAGTGGCGGTCAATGTGATGCATTTAAACGGCGTGTTCGATCTGAGAATCGATATTTCCGCCGTCTCGTATGCAATCCTCGGAATTTTGATGTATTTTAACACATTTTATTATGCGGGGCTGGTGCAGCGCAATCTGACGAGAAACCTGATGATAGACTATCTGGAGGAGCCGCTGGTGCTTTTTGATTACAAGGGCAGACTGTCGGAGGCGAGTGAAGCGGCGCATCAGATTCTTCCGGCGCACAGCCTGAAAGCGAAATTAAGCCTGCATGAGTTTTTTGACAGAAGCGGTATTGTCGGACCTGCTGACCAAAGCCGGAATCAGGGGTTTACCTGTACGCTGAAGGCGGAGCATAAAGCGAGGATGTATGACTGCAGTTTCTCATGCATGAGGGATGAGAAGAACCTGGTCGTAGGATATATGATTCTGTTCCACGATGTGACGCAGATGCAGGAAGCATACTATGCACTGGAGAGATCCATTACATACGATGCCCTGACGGGACTGTTTAACAAGCAGAGCTTTTATAACCAGCTTCCGCAGTGGGAGGATGACAGATACTGGCCGGTCAGCATTTGTATGTGCAATATCGATAATTTGAAAAAGCTGAACAAAGAATACGGGATGCAGTATGGGGATCAGCTGATTAAAAATCTGGCGGCGTGTGTGAAAAAAAATGTAGGTGTTGACAATTTTATTGCAAAGGTCGATGAGGGCGATATTGTTGCAATGCTGGAGAAAACCCCGGAGGCGGAGGCAGCAGCTGTTTTTGAGAAGATCAAGGAGGAGATGCGGAAGGCGAATGACAAGGAGGATATTTCCGTGGAGTACGGTATCTTTGTGGTGAATTCGCTCGATCCTTCCATCCGGGTCGCTGTGGATGAGGCAAGAACCAGCATGCGCCATAAAAAGATGCTCAAGCATGCGTCTGCGAGCAGTTCCCTGGTGGATTCGCTCAAGCAGACGTTGACAGAGAGTGATTTTCAGACGGAGGAGCATGTGGAGCGCACGCAGAAGATGGCGGCGCGTCTCGGCAGGGAAATGAACTTAAGCGATGCCGATATTGCCAAGCTGGAGCTCTTAGCGGTGCTTCACGATATCGGCAAGGTGGCGATTCCGCAGCATGTTCTGCGCAAGCAGAGCAAGCTCACGGACGAGGAGCGCAAGATCATTCAGCAGCATACGGTAAAGGGATACCGCATTGCGAAGAGCTCGCCGGAGCTTCAGGATATCGCAGAAGGTATTCTGGCTCACCATGAAAGGTGGGACGGAAGCGGCTATCCGAACGGTTGGAAGGGGGAGGAAATCCCGCTCCTTGCGCGTGTCATCTCGGCGGTCGATTCGCACGATGTTATGGTCAATGACAGACCGTATCACAAGGCAATGCCGGAAAAAATGGCGATTCAGGAGCTCAGACGCTGTGCCGGAACGCAGTTTGATCCTCATATTATCGAGGTGTTTACGGCTTTGCTTGAAAGGGAAGAGCTAAAGGAGTAAAATGATATGCGGGAAATGGAGTTTAAGATGGAACGCCCCGGTGTTTTGAAGGTCGGCGATAAGGTAAAGATCTGGGAGGGACTGCTTCCGAGCAATTATTATTATGTGATTGAGCCGTCGCTTGCCATGTCGGGAAATATTCCGTTTCGGGAGCGGCTTTTGGATAAGGAGGGAACGGTCGTGGACATCAAGGAAAACTCCAGAGGCTTCTATGTGACCGTTCAGTTCCTTGAGGCCGGAACGAAGTAAATGAAGGGTTCTTGAAACACTTGAAGATGCGTACGGTAACGCGTATCGCCCATGCAAAATCGCCTGCGGCGATGGGCGATATGCCGGCAATTATACCGTACATGGGCTTCACTGTGCAGTAAATGCGCAGTGAGCCGTGAATAGTAACATTTTGTCCCTATCCTGATATCGGAGAAGGGAGTTTCAAAAACGTCTAAAAAAGAAGAGAGGAAGAGATAACATGAAGGTAATCAGTACAGACAAGGCTCCGGCAGCGATCGGACCGTATTCACAGGCAGTAGCAGTAGGAAATCTGGTATTTACATCCGGGCAGATTGCCATCGTTCCGGAGACGGGCGAAATTGCACAGGGTGATGTGACCGTGCAGGCAGAGCAGGTGATGAAGAATCTGGGGGCTGTCTTAAAGGAGGCAGGATGCTCCTATGAGCAGGCAGTAAAGACGACGTGCTTTCTGGCAGATATGGATGATTTTGCCGCTTTCAACGAAGTGTACGGCAAATATTTTACAGGTAAGCCGGCGAGAAGCTGTGTTGCCGTAAAGACATTGCCGAAGAATGTTCTTTGCGAGGTGGAGGTCATTGCCGCTTTGGAGCAGTAAGGTATAATCTTCCCGTCTTTCGTGCAGACTATAAGAAAAAGCAGGAAAGGCTGGGATGGTATGTCATATGTAAATGCGTTCTGGGTAGGCGGTCTGATCTGTGCGCTTGTGCAGATTCTGATGGAAAAGACAAAGCTTATGCCGGGAAGAATCATGGTATTGTTAGTATGTCTGGGAGCAGTCATCAGTGTATTTGGCTGGTATGAGCCGTTTGCGAATTTTGCAGGGGCAGGTGCGAGTGTGCCGCTTCTTGGCTTCGGAAACATCTTGATGAAGGGAGTCAAGGAAGCGGTAGATTCACAGGGGTTTATGGGACTGTTTCAGGGTGGTTTTAAGGCAGGAGCTGTGGGCAGCAGCGCTGCCTTGATTTTTGGGTATCTGGCTTCGATGATCTTTAATCCGAAGATGAAAAAGTAGTATAGGGGAGATATCTGCCTCAGGAGTATGCGGCTGCAGCGATGCTATGCGTGAATGGTGAAGGAACCTTGCGAGTATCGCTGCTAGGCGTGAATGGCGAAGGAACCTTGCGAGTATCGCTGCTATGCGTGAATGGCGAAGGAATCTTGCGAGTATCGCTGCTATATGTGAATGGCGAAGGAACCTTACGGGCATCGATGCATATAGTAAAGGGATAATGGAATCAGGAACGGATCAGAACATGATTTATTGCAGACTGGTTACGCATACGATAAAATCGGGAGATACCTTGTATTTACTGGCGAGACAATATCACACGACGGTGCCGGCGATAACGCTCATGAATCCGGGAATCAACCCGTATAATCTACAGATCGGCTCCACGCTGAAAATCTGTATGGGTGAAACGGAAAGTCAGCCGACCAGACCACAGATGAGCGAGCGGCAGCTCTGGATGGATATGAGAGAGGCGCTTGCGACAAACTGTAATTTGTCAAAGCTGTATATGGACAGCGTGATGTTTGATATGCCTACAAGGGATGCGGTGATGAGTCGTCTGATGCAGAATCCGGAGGAGATCACGGATATCTTTACGATGTTCTATTCGGATGATGATGCGGATGAGATCAAGCGTCTGTGGCAAAATAAAATCATGCAGATGAGCACAATGGCGGATGCGATCAGGCAGTCAGAGCAGCAGCAGGCAGCTGATGCGGCTTCGAATATGCAGATGACTGCTTCGCAGCTTGCGGAGGTTTTAAGCAATGGCAATCCGGCGTACAGCAGGCAGGAGCTGGAGCGCATGATGATGAATCAGGCAAATGCAGACAGGGAGCAGATGAACCTGATGATGGACGGCAGATATCCGCAGGCGCTCATGGTATATGAGGATACGACCGGGCGCACAATGGATATGGCGGATTATCTGACAAACGGACTGATTCAAAACTTTTATCAGACCGGGGAGTAAAACGACTGGCGAATGGTTTTACGCTGCGCCTATTTTGACAGTGCAATCGGGAAAGCAGGAAAAGCATTACATGGAGCAGCAGGAGAAAAGAAAATGAGAGATAAACTGACGAAATCGGACATCAGGAAGATGGAAGAGGAGATTGAATACCGGAAGCTGACGCTCAGGAAAGAGCTTCTGGAGCAGGTGAAGGAAACTCGTGCGCATGGCGATTTGAGTGAGAACTTTGAGTATCATGCAGCCAAGAGAGAAAAAAACAAAAACGAGAGCCGTATCCGTTATCTGGAGCGTATGATCAGGACGGCAGAGGTCATTTCGGATGAGTCCGGTGAGGACGAAGCGGGCATCAACGATCTGGTCACCGTATATTTTGAGGACGATGATGCGGAGGAACAATATAAGATCGTGACGACGGTGCGAAGCGATTCGCTCTCCAATCTGATCAGCATTGAATCACCGATGGGAAAAGCACTGCTCGGACATAAGGAATCCGAGCGTGTTTTGGTCAAGGTAAATGATGCGGTCAGCTACTCTGTACAGATTCGTGCGATCGACAAAAATCAGGATGATGCGCAGGATCGGATTCGCAGCTACTAATGCAGCATTTTCCAATTAACGATACACTTTCTGCTCGCCCGATTGCACATGTCAAAGAGCATCAGGTCAGCTCCTCAAAGGAGATGCCGAGTGCATCGAACGAAGCTTTCAGGGAGCTGTCCCATAAAGAATCCACGGTTTTGTCCATGACAAAGGTATGGTATGCCGTTCCGGTCGTGCAGACTGCCCGGCTGCCGTCATATCGGATGGTCAGAAGCAGGGATTTGAGGTTCGTCTCCCCGGCTGTCAGCTGATGCTTTTGCAGCAGTCTGTCCACATACGCCTCACCGGCGTGCAGAACAAACTTAAAAGAGAGCGGCGTGCGGTTTCCCTTGATCAGGGAAAAGCACACAGGCCGCACACCGGAAAAACTCGAAAATTCCTGTCCGAAGGACGGATTGATTTCGAGTTCTTCTTTTGTGTAAAATTCCCGGTTGGTATGACCGTCAATATAATAAGTCTGCCCGGTCTTGATCATCGCCTCCTCGAGCAGAAAGGAGTCAAACGTTTCCTTCGTCAAAAGAAGCTTCATAAAAAGCTTTAAATCTGTAATCTGTATTGCAATCATGTGAGATACTCCTTATGTCCCCCGGCTTTTTTCAAGCGATTCAGGTATCTTTATGCGGGGACTCTTGTTTCTACTTTTTTACGTCACTTATCGTATCAGAAATGAAGAGAAGATGCAACGGTACAATTCAAGTACCGGTCAATGCACAGTTGCCACAGTATATCTCTTTGAAGGGGTTTGGTGAAAACGTCGGTCCTTTGGCGCGTATTTTGCGCACTTAGTACCGTTACGTTTTCACATGAGAGCGCAAGCGGGTGCCCCATCAAAGAGATATCCTGTGGTAACGTTCGTTGGATAATGGCTGAATTGTAAATAGTACTTTTCAAATACAGCAAACTGTGCTATGATAAGTAGTAATCAAAACTATGTGACGAAATGAGGAGAAGACAATGAGCTATAAAATTGTAATGGACAGCTGTGGGGAATTACCGGAAAACCTGAAAAACGATCCCCGTTTTGAGCTTGTACCCCTGACACTCATGGTAGGAGGGGAAACGATCATCGATGACGAGACCTTCAACCAGAAGGAGTATTTGCAGAAGGTGGCGGCATCTCCGGAATGTGCGAAAAGCGCTTGCCCATCTCCTGAAAAATATATGAAGGCATGTGAGACGGATGCGGAGGATGTCTATATTATCACCCTGTTTTCCAAGCTGAGCGGCAGCTATAACAGCGCCTGCCTCGGCAAGCATCTGTATGAGGAGAACGGAGGAAAGAAGAATATTCTCGTCATCGATTCCAAATCTGCGTCAATCGGACAAACACAGATTGCGCTTCGGATCGTCGAGCTATATGAAAGCGGCAAGACCTATGAGGAGATTTGCCCGCTTATTGAGCAGTTCCGCAACGGGAACCATACTTATTTTGTGCTGGATAATCTCGATACACTCCGCAAAAACGGACGGCTTTCCCAGATCAAATCGATCGTGGCATCGACACTCAGCATCAAGCCGATCATGGGCGCTGACGACGGCGGTATTATTCAGCTTGGGCAGTGTATGGGTATGAAAAAGGCGATTCAGAAGATGGCGGATATCATTGTAAAGAACACGCCGGATATCGAATCAAAGCGTCTGATGATCTCTCACTGCAACTGTCCGGAACGCGCAGAGACCTTCAGGCAGCTGATGCTTGAGAGAGGGAAATACAGGGATATTATGATTTTGGACACAGCCGGAGTCAGCTCAACCTATGCCAACGACGGCGGCATCATTGTCAACATTTAGAACAGATGCTTTTTGAACAGGGAAAGCTTGATCGTCTGATGATTGGAAAGGGTGATTTTTCGCCCTTCTGTTTTTGTGACGTAATTTTTATTGACGACGACCTCTTTGCCGTACATTTCAAACTCCTCATAGTTTTCCACAAGGCGTGCAAAATCGAACAGGTTGCCAAGCATCCGTACAACCGAGTCATCTAAAAGATGGACCTCGACCAGATGCTCGTTTTCCCTTGCATACAGCACCTGCTCGGCTTCGATGTATTCGGTCTTGTCCTCGCTGCGAAATTCAATGATTTTTTTGGAAGCCTGATTCTGGCTGATGGTGTTGTGGATTTCCTGAATGATGCCGGACAAGATCGGAACCGACAGAGGATGCTGCACGGACAAAAAACCATGCTCCGCAGGCCAGTAAGAAAAATCTGTATCCTGAGCCTGGCAGATGACAGTCTGGCTCGTGAGATCGAGCTCGGTAAAACGCTGAATGAGAGAGTCCCTCAATTCTTCATCCTGTGTGATGTCCAAAAAGAACAAATCATATCGCTTGATGAGCGGCCACATGCTCTTCGGATCACCATAGGCTTCAATATATAAATTGCCGGTTTGGGACATTATTGCATCGCTCGTGCGGTTCAATAGACGCTCCATGTGTTTGCGGGTTGCAATGTTGTCTGCGATAATGGCAATATACATCTTGTTTCCTCCTTCGTGTGACCGTAAAGCAGGGTCATAAAACCTTGAACTGAACCGGCAGCTGCAAAACCGCAAAGGCGATCACGAGCTGCAGGATAAGAATCGCCGGCATTCCGAATACAAAATACCAGTGCCTTGTCTTATGGTGAAAGGTCAACATGCCTAAAATGGAGCCGAGGCTTCCGCCGATCAAAGCGACAAGGAAGAGGGTGGCTTCCGGAATCCGGAAGACCCTCTTTTTTGCTTTGTATTTGTCGATGCCCATGATGCAGAATCCGATGAGATTGATCACGAGCAGATAAATGGATATGACGTAGAGCGCATCCATATTATTTTCCTTCCACTTCCTGCATCTTCATTGCACGCACCTTGGTAGAAAGACCAAACAGATTGATAAAGCCTTCTGCATCGTGGTGGTCATACAGATCGCCGGTTGTAAAGGATGCAATACTCTCATTGTACAAGGAGTACGGAGAGGTTGTGCCTGCTTTGATGATGTTGCCCTTGTAAAGCTTGAATTTTACTTCTCCGGTCACATATTTCTGTGTGGATTCGATGAAAGCACAGGTCGCCTCGCGAAGCGGTGAGAACCATTTGCCTTCGTAAACGATCTGAGCTAGTTTGTTGCCCATTTCCTCTTTTTCGCGGTAGGTATCTCTGTCAAGAATCAGTTCCTCGAGTTGCTGGTGTGCTTCATAGAGAATCGTTCCGCCCGGAGTTTCATATACGCCGCGGGATTTCATGCCGACAACGCGGTTCTCCACGATATCCACGATACCGATTCCGTGCTTGCCGCCGAGTCTGTTCAACTCGCGGATGATATCGGAAACCTTCATTTCCTTTCCGTTGACGGACTTCGGAACGCCCTGCTCGAACGTCATCGTCACATATTCGCCTTCCTCAGGAGCCTTCTCCGGAGTTGTGCCCAGAACTAACAGATGCTCAAAGTTCGGCTCGTTTGCCGGATCCTCCAGCTCCAGTCCCTCGTGGCTGATGTGCCACAGGTTTCTGTCACGGCTGTAGGAGTTGTCGGCAGAGAACTGTAAATCAATGCCGTGCTGCTTGCAGTATTCGATCTCGGACTCACGGGAATCGAGTGTCCATTTATCACTTCTCCATGCTGCAATGATCTTCAGGTCAGGAGCCAGTGCCTTAATGCCCAGCTCGAAACGAATCTGGTCGTTTCCTTTTCCGGTTGCCCCGTGGCAGATTGCGGTCGCACCTTCCTTGCGTGCGATCTCCACCAGTCATTTGGCGATGACCGGGCGAGCCATTGAGGTACCGAGCAGATATTTATTTTCGTATACGGCATGAGCCTGCACACAAGGAACGACATATTCATCGCAGAACTCATCTACCACGTCCTCGATATACAGCTTGGTCGCGCCGCTGAGCTTCGCTCTCTCCTCCAGACCGTCCAGCTCGCTTTCCTGTCCGCAGTCGACGCATACACAGATAACCTCGTAGTCAAAATTTTCCTTCAACCACGGAATAATTGCGGTGGTATCCAGACCGCCTGAATACGCTAAAATTACTTTTTCTTTCATGTTCATAGCCTCCATATGATATGTTAAAAAACTGTTTGAACCTAATATACAACAAAATTATGCATAATGCAAGCTTGAAATTATGCATAAAATGAGTATTATGAAATAAATATGCATAAAAATAAAAAATGCTTGAATATTATCTGCATTGCAAGTATAATTATGCACCAGATAGATCTATGTAAGAAAAGAAGACAGGAATGCAGCGAAGTAAAAGAGGTGTACACGATGAAGACAAAGATTTTTATTGACGGCAGTGAGGGAACAACAGGATTAAGAATTCACGAGCGCTTTCAGGGAAGAGACGATATCGAGCTTCTGAGCATTGACCCGGAGCTTAGAAAGGACGCACAGGAGCGGAAACGGCTCATCAATGCGTCGGACATTACTTTTTTGTGTCTGCCGGATGCGGCGGCAAGGGAAGCGGTTTCGTTTATCGAAAACGAGCATGTGACGATCATTGATCCGTCCACGGCACATAGAACGGAGGCGGGCTGGGCATATGGCTTTCCGGAATTGTCAAAGCAGCACAGGCAGGCAATCCGTGAGGGCAAAAGGATTGCCGTTCCCGGATGTTATGCGACCGGATTTATTTCTTTAATCTATCCGCTCATTCAAGGTGGCATCCTGCCGAAAGATTATCCGGTCAGCGCCTTTGCACTTTCGGGGTACAGCGGAGCGGGGAAAAAGACGATCGCTGCATATGAAAGCGAGGAGCGTCCGGAGGAGCTTGCCTCGGGCAGAGAGTATGCGCTGACGCAGCAGCACAAGCATCTGAAGGAGATGCGGAAGATTACGGGGCTTGACCGGACACCGCTTTTTTCACCGATTATCGATGACTATTACAGCGGAATGGTTGTGTCGGTACCGTTGTATGCGGATTTGCTCGCCGCGAAGGCTGATCCGGAGTCGCTTCTGGAATATTATGCACAGTACTATGCCGGAGAGAAATTCATCAAGGTCAGTGAAAAGGACGATGAGGTGGCGGCAAGCGGCTTCCTCGCCGGAAACGGACTGTCCGGATGGGATGGCTTAAAGGTTTATGTGACCGGAAACGAGGAGCGCATCGTTGTCTCTGCCCAGTTCGACAATTTGGGAAAGGGAGCTTCGGGGGCGGCGATTCAGTGCCTGAATATCCTTCTGGGCTGCGACGAAGCGAAGGGACTGAACCTATGATCAGGGCGATGGAAATTACCGATTATGAAAAGGTACATGACCTCTGGATGAGCATCAAGGGCTTTGCCATCCGGAGCATTGACGATTCAAGAGAGGGTGTAGAGCGCTTTTTGAACCGGAATCCGGGCATCAGCGTTGTCGCCGAGGAGAACGGCAGAATTGTGGGTGCGATTTTGTGCGGGCACGACGGGAGAAGAGGCTGCCTGTATCATGTGTGCGTGGCGGAGGATTGCCGTCTGCGGGGCATCGGTAAGGCAATGGTCGTGTATTGCATGGAAGCGCTGCGCAGAGAAAAAATCAGCAAGGTGTCGCTTATCGCATTTACCGAGAACGATATCGGGAATGCGTTCTGGAAGGAAATCGGATGGTTGCAGAGACTGGATCTGAACTATTATGATTTTACGTTAAATCAGGAAAATATCGTAAGATTTAATCAATAAACGTTACCATTGACGGCCTAACCGTCCGCAAATGGTAACGCATATCGCCCATGCAAAATAGCCTGCGGCGATGGGCGATATGCCGGCAATTGTACCGTGAATAGTAACCAATAAACGACAGCGATGAAGGATACGATGAAGAATCGAAGGGAAAGAGGTCAGGAAAGATGAAACAGATTACAGGGGGCGTGACGGCGGCAAAGGGTTTTTATGCAGCGTCATGCGAGGCAAACATCAAATATGAGAACCGGACGGATATGGCGCTTGTTTACAGTGAGGTGCCATGCCGTGTGGCAGGGGTGTTTACGAGCAATGTCGTAAAGGCTGCCTGCGTCATGTGGGATAAGGAAATTGTTGCGGGCGGTCAGACGGCGCAGGCAGTCGTTGTCAATTCCGGTATCGCCAACGCCTGCACCGGCAAGCAGGGCTATGACTGCTGTGAGGCGGTTGCACAGGCGGCAGCGGAGGATTTGGGCATTTCCGGCAAGGAGGTTTTAGTCGCATCGACCGGAGTGATCGGCAAGCAACTTCCGGTGGATAAGATGGTCGCAGGCGTGCACCGTCTTACCGAGGCGAAGGAAGCAGGTCCGGATGCAGGAACAAGGGCTGCGGAGGCGATCATGACGACCGATACGGTCTCCAAGCAGACGGCGGTGCAGGTGGAAATCGGAGGAAGAACAGTGACCGTCGGCGGCATGTGCAAGGGCTCCGGTATGATTCACCCGAATATGTGCACGATGCTCGCCTTTGTGACAACCGATGCGGCGATTTCGAGGGAGCTTCTGCAAAAGGCGCTGAGTGCGGATGTGAAGGATACCTTCAATATGATTTCGGTAGACGGGGATACTTCGACCAATGACACGCTTCTTGTGCTCGCGAACGGTCTGGCGGGCAATGAGGAAATCACCGAAGAGGGCGAGGATTACAACCGTTTCCTTGAGGCACTGCATCTGGTCAATGAGACACTCGCCAAAAAGATGGCAGGAGACGGTGAGGGGGCGACTGCTTTGTTCGAAGCGAAGGTCATCCACGCGCGGAATAAGGAGGATGCAAAGCTGCTTGCAAAATCTGTCATCAGTTCCTCCTTGACGAAGGCGGCAATTTTCGGACATGATGCGAACTGGGGACGGATTCTCTGCGCGATGGGCTATTCCGGTGCAAAGTTCGACCCGGAGAAGGTGGAGCTTACCGTCGCATCAAAGTCCGGCAGCATCGTGCTGTGCAAAAGCGGAATGGAGGCGGATTACAGCGAGGAGGAGGCGAGCCGCATCTTAAAGGATGAGGAAGTGACCGTGATCATCGATATGCATGACGGAGATGCTAAGGCGACGGCATGGGGCTGTGACTTAAGCTATGATTATGTGAAAATCAATGCGGATTATCGCTCATAGACAAACGAATTGACAGACGGAAACATTGACAAAAATATAGATCAGGAACAGGAAAGCAGGGTAAAAAAATGGATCAGCATATGGAAGAGGTATTGCAGAAGGCGGAGGTGCTCATTGAAGCGCTGCCGTACATTCAACAGTTTAACAGACGCATTATTGTCGTAAAATACGGCGGCAGTGCGATGGCAAATGAGGAAATCCAAAAAAATGTGATTAAGGATGTCACGCTTTTAAAGCTTGTCGGCTTTAAGCCGATTATCGTTCACGGCGGCGGCAAGGAGATCAGCAGGTGGGTCGGAAAGGTCGGCAAGGAGGCAGAGTTTGTAAACGGGCTTCGTGTGACCGATGCGGAGACGATGGAAATTGCGGAGATGGTTCTCTCGAAGGTAAATAAACGGCTTGTGACGATGGTCGAGGAGCTCGGTGTCAAGGCAATCGGAATCAGCGGCAAGGACGGCGCGATGCTGAAGGTTGACAAAAGGTATTCGGAGGGCAGGGACATTGGGTATGTCGGAGACATCCGCGAGGTTGATCCGACGCTGCTCTATGATCTTTTGGAAAACGATTTTCTGCCGATTGTGGCTCCGATAGGTTTATCGGATGAATTTGAAGGGTATAATATCAATGCGGACGATGCCGCCTGTGCCATTGCGAAGGCTGTTCATGCGGAAAAGCTGGCTTTTCTGACCGATATCGAGGGACTGTACCGGGATATCAATGACAAGTCCTCGTTCATTTCAAGGCTCTCCGCCACGGAGGCGGAGCAGCTCATAGAGAGCGGTGTCATCGGAGGCGGAATGCTTCCGAAGCTGAACAACTGTACCGATGCGATCAAAAACGGCGTCAACCGTGTGCATATTCTTGACGGAAGGATTCCGCACTGTCTGCTTTTGGAAATCTTTACGAACCGGGGAATCGGTACGGCGATCGTGGCGGACAGGGACAAGGAGATGATGAAATAAGATCGGGAAAGGAAAAAGAAGGATGATGAAAGAATATATAGAAGAGGCGGAAAAAGCGCTGCTTCATACATACAACCGCTATCAGGTCGTGTTTGACAAGGGGGAGGGAGTTTACCTCTATGATCTGGACGGCAAAAAATATCTGGATTTTGTCTCCGGCATCGCAGTGTTTGCGCTGGGTTACGGCAATCAAAAATACAACGATGCTTTGAAGGGGCAGATTGACAAGCTCATCCACACGTCCAACTATTATTACAACGTGCCGGCAATCGAGGCGGCGAAAAAGCTGCTCAAGGCATCGGGCATGGACCGTGTGTTTTTTACAAACTCCGGTGCGGAGGCGGTGGAAGGAGCAATCAAGACGGCACGCAAGTATGCTTATTTAAAGGACGGGCATACCGATCACGAGATTATCGCGATGGAGCACTCCTTTCACGGAAGAACGATGGGCGCACTGTCCGTTACCGGCAATCCGAAATACCGCGAAGCCTTTGAACCGATGATCGGCAATATCCGTTTTGCCGCTTTAAATGATATCGAGAGCGTGAAGGCGCAGATTACCGGTAAGACCTGTGCGATTCTGATGGAGACGGTGCAGGGTGAGGGCGGCATCATCCGCGCGGAGGAGACCTTTTTGAAGGAGGTGCGGGCACTCTGCGACGAGCATGACCTTCTGCTGATTCTCGATGAGATTCAGTGCGGCATGGGGCGGACGGGAACGATGTTTGCATGGCAGAGATACGGGGTGAAGCCGGATGTGATGACCGTTGCCAAAGCGGTCGGCTGCGGTGTTCCGGTCGGCGCTTTCCTGATGACCGAAAAGGTCGGGGCAAACTCCCTTGCGGCAGGCGATCACGGAACGACCTACGGGGGCAATCCGCTTGCCGGAAAGGCAATCGAGACGGTGCTTGAGATTTTTGAGGAGGAAAAGATCGTTGCAAATGCAGAGAAGGTCGGTGCGTATCTGACAAAACGGCTGGATGAGCTGGTCTCGGAGTATTCATGCGTGCTCGAACGGCGCGGAATCGGTCTGATGCAGGGTCTTGTCTTTGACAGGCCGGTGGCAGGCATCATAGAGAGCGCGATCGCAGAAGGTCTGGTACTGATCAATGCGGGTGCCCAAATTATTCGTTTTCTGCCGCCGCTCATCATCACCGAGGAGCATGTGGATGATATGATTACAATTTTGAAAAAGTGTTTGGAGAATGCATAGTTCATGAGTAAGAGAAGAGGAATTCTGTCGGCACTTCTCCTCGTTTTGATGCTGGCTGCCATTGTACTTTACAGTATGGGGCGCAGTCAGAGAGCAGAGGAGGAAGTGTTCGACGAAGAAAATACAGTGGTCATCTGGTATGCAGATGAGGCGATGACAAATTTTCTGAGCAGTGCGGCACTCAGCTACAGCAAAAACAGCTCTGTCAAAATCAGGCCGGTTTTAGTTTCTGCGGTTGATTTCTTGGAGCATGTCAACGACGCAAGCGTCCGTGAGGACAGTGAGGAGGCTATGCCGGATCTGGTCATTATGACAAATGACAATTTAGAGAAGGCGTATCTGGCAGGACTTGCGGCGGAAATTGCAGACGGAGGCTTCTGGGTCAACGAGGAGAATTATCCGAAGGCAGCACTCTCGGCAGTCAGCTACCATGACAGATACGTCGGGTATCCGTTCTACTTTGAAACGGCGCTGCTGCTTTACAATGAGACCTATATGGAACAGCTCGCCCAAAAGACGATCGAGCAGGAGCTGATTACCGAGGAGTTTGAGGCGGCATCGGGCGACGATCGGGACGCGGAGCCTGAGACGGATGTCACGAAGGTGCCGGATGTATCTCAGGAGCAGATCGAGGATAAAATCGGCGTGATTATCCCGTCCACGATCGACGACATTTTGTCTTTTGCGGACGAATATGATGCACCGGAGCAGGTCGAGGCGGTGTTTAGGTGGGATGTGTCGGATATTTTCTACAACTATTTTATGGTCGGACAATATATGAATGTCGGCACTGACACCGGGGATGATCCGGAGCAGATTGACATTTACAATGAGGACACGATCGCCTGCCTTAAGGTTTACCAGAATTTGAACCAGTTCTTTTCCATTGATGCAAAGGAGACGAGCTACGACTCGATTCTGCAGGAATTTATGGAGGGAAAGACGGTCTTTACTGTGGCGACGACAGATGCCATCAGCAAGCTCGAACGCGCAAAGGAGAGCGGGGAGTTCACTTATGATTACGGTGTGACGACGCTTCCGGATGTAAGCCCGGAGAGGGGATCGCGGACGCTGTCCGTCACGAATGCCATCGTTGTCAATGGATATTCGGACAAAAAAGCGGTGGCGAATGACTTTGCCAAATATTTGGCGTATGATACGGCTCAGGAGCTTTATGACAGAACGGATAAAATTGCGGCGCGAAAAAATGTGACCTACAAAAATGACAATATCAATGCGGCGCTGCGCGAGTATGAAAATTCCGTGCCGCTTCCGAAAATGCTTGAGACGAGCAATTTCTGGGTGCAGCTGGAAATCTGTTTTACGAATATATGGAACGGAGCAGACGTAAATGCTTCCTTAAAGGAGCTGTCGGAGCAGATCAAGACGCAGGTGACGGGAACGGAATATGTGGAGGAGCCGATCGCAGAACCTGTGCCTGAGACGCAGGAGGACGATGCGGAGGAAGATCAGGAGCAGGACAATGCGGATACGGAAGCCTCCTCCGGTGCGGACTGAGCAGCGGTATAAAAAACCAGCCTAAAGCACATACTTTTTGTAAAAAGGAGGTGCCGTATGGTTGGTTTTTTGATTGCACTGTTGTCAGGGGCGCTTATGAGCGTTCAGGGTGTTTTTAACACGGAGGTGACAAAAAATTCCTCAATGTGGCTGGCGAATGGTTTTGTTCAGTTCACCGCATTTTTAGTATGTGCATGTGCATGGATGATTTATGACAGGACAAATGTGACAACTCTTTTCAAGGTGGAGCCGAAGTATATGCTGCTCGGCGGTGTCATCGGAGCTTTTATTACGCTCACGGTCATAAAGAGCATGGATATGTTAGGACCTGCGAAAGCGGTCATGCTCATTGTCGTAGCCCAGCTGATTGTTGCCTACGTCATTGAACTGCTCGGAATGTTCGGGGTCGATAAGCAGACGTTTGACTGGCGCAAGGCACTGGGCATGCTTTTGGCGATTGTAGGAATTATTGTTTTTAAGTGGGAATAAAATAGTTATAATCAGGCGTCCGTTCGCTGCGGGCTATGACAAAGAGCATTATTAAGAAAAAATTCACTTGCGGCTGTCCTGAATTTGGCATACAATGATATCACGATTGACATATAGAGGCTTTGTGGAGACATAAAGGAGCTATATGATGAGAAAAACAAATCAGATGATACGATGGTTGACAGGGATGCTGTGTGTATGCTTGTGTTTTTGCCTGTGCGGATGCGCCGGTGAAAACCGGATCGTTCTAAAAGCGCAGGAGGCTGCTGATGGGAATGCGAAAGGCAAGCTTACAGGTTCTTATGAAGCTGAAAATTCTACGG
This sequence comes from Lachnospiraceae bacterium, assembly GCA_017476765.1. Taxonomy (GTDB): domain Bacteria; phylum Bacillota; class Clostridia; order Lachnospirales; family Lachnospiraceae; genus JAFUZE01. Next base: position 4,246 of record JAFUZE010000236.1, on the reverse strand, counting down.
ACGGAACACAGGAGAGCATTTTGCAGGATGCAGCTGCAGACGGAAGCTTTGCGCAGGAAGCCGGCGGAGTGCAAAAGAGCGCTTCGGAGCAGGAGCAGCTACGACAGATGCCGGAAGAAGCGGAGCAAAGCAGTCAGCCGCAGACGTGCTACGTCTATGTGTGCGGTGCGGTAGCCTTGCCGGGCGTTTATGAGGTTTTAGCAGGGACGCACCTGTGCGATGTCATAGGCTATGCGGGCGGTATGACCGAGGACGGTGAGGAAACAAGCTTCAATCAGGCGGCAACCGTGTCTGACGGTATGATGCTCATTGTGCCGACGAAGGAAGAGTGGGCAGACGGTGCGTTTGTCACAGGGCAGGACGGTCTGCCGGTCAGGGCGGTAAGCGGGGCAGCTTCCGGGCAGGGAGATGCCGGTTCGGGGGCTTTGTCTCAGGATGGGCTTTTGAGCATCAACGAGGCCTCTGCCGAGCAGCTGAGTTCTCTGCCGGGGGTCGGCAAGGTCAAGGCAGAGAGCATTGTCGCATACAGGCAGGAGCATGGTGCATTTGAGTCCATCGAGGAGATCAAAAACGTGCCGGGAATCAAGGACGGCCTGTTTGAAAAAATTAAGACGAAAATAAAAGTATAGACGGAGCAGAAAATGGGAAGACGCGTGTTAGTAGTGGATGATGAAAAGCTGATTGTAAAAGGAATCCGTTTCAGCTTAGAGCAGGACGGAATGGAGGTAGACTGTGCCTATGACGGTGAGGAAGCGCTCGCTATGGCAAAGGAGAAGCAGTATGATATTGTACTGCTCGATCTGATGCTCCCGAAGCTGTCGGGGATGGAGGTCTGCCAGCAGATTCGGGAGTTCTCGGGTGTCCCGATCGTGATGCTGACGGCAAAGAGCGATGATATGGACAAGATCATGGGGCTCGAATACGGAGCGGACGATTATATCACGAAGCCCTTTAATATTTTGGAGGTCAAAGCGCGAATCAAAGCGATTATGCGCAGGACGAACAAGAAGGAGGAGAAAGCGGACAAGGCTGCGGTCATCGAGGCGGGCGGTCTGCGTCTGGACAGTGAGGGACGGCGGGTCTTTGTGGAAGGCCGGGAAATCAATCTGACGGCAAAGGAATTTGATGTTTTGGAGCTTCTTTTGCGCAATCCGAACAAGGTCTACAGCCGTGATAAGCTGCTCGCTCTCGTGTGGGGAACGGACTATCCGGGAGATGCCAGAACGGTGGATGTGCACATCCGCCGGCTGCGTGAGAAGATCGAGAACAGTCCGAGCGATCCCAAGTATGTGCACACAAAATGGGGCGTTGGCTATTATTTTAAGAATTGAGGGTTCCTTATATGATAGAAAAGCTTGGAATCAAATTCGGTAAAATATTCAGAAGCCTGAAGTTCCGTATTTTCTGTATTATTCTTTTGGTGGGGTTTATCCCGAGTATGATTCTGCACTATGGCATTTTGCAGAACTATGAGCAGCGTGCCATAAGTGTCAAGACGTCGGAAGTGCAGACACAGTTTAAAATTCTGGCAAATCATTTAATTACATATAACTATCTGACCGACACGACCTCGGATGTGATCAATGCGGAGCTTGAGCAGCTTTCGAGCCTGTATGACGGGCGCGTATTGATCGTCGATCAGAACTTTAATGTTGTGAAGGATACTTACGGTATCTCGGAGGGAAAGACGATTATTTCCGAGGAGGTCATACGTTCCTTTCAAGGGGAAAATGTCGTCAACTATGATGACAAGAACCTGTATCTGGAGCTGGTTACCCCGATCGAGGAGGGCGTCACGCAGGATTTGGGACTTACTGCGCAGGAGCCGGTGCAGGAGTCGGTAGTCCGGGGCGTGATGGTGACGAGCGTGGCGACGAACAGTATTCAGACAAATATGGAGCTTTTAAGTGACAGGGCATCCATTTTACAGATGATCATGAGCATTGTCCTGATCGGAATTGCATGGGGCTTATCTTATGTACTGGTCGCTCCGTTTGAGAAGGTTACTGCTGCGATCAGTGAGGTCAAGGACGGATTTTATACGGAACGCGTTCCCGTGCGAGACTATCTGGAGACGGAGCATATTATCGAGGCGTTCAATGAACTGCTCGGAAGGATGAAGGTGCTGGATGACTCCAGACAGGAGTTCGTGTCCAACGTGTCCCATGAGCTGAAAACGCCGATCACCTCGATGAAGGTGCTTGCGGATTCTCTGATTGCACAGGAAAACGTGCCGGTCGAGCTCTATGAGGAGTTTATGACGGATATTGCGGACGAGATCGAGCGCGAAAATAAGATCATCAATGATTTGTTATCCCTTGTGAAGCTGGACAAGACGGCGGGCGAGATGAACATTGAGTCGGTGGATATCAATGCGCTTCTGGAGCGAATCTTGAAGCGTCTGCGTCCGATTGCGAAGCTGCGGGATATCGATGTCATTTTTGCCAGCACGCGGGAGGTCGTGGCAGAGGTAGATGAAGTGAAGCTGACACTCGCCATCTCCAATCTGGTTGAAAACGGTATCAAGTACAACAATGACCACGGCTATGTGAAGGTGTCTCTGGATGCAGATCATCAGTTTTTTATCATTTCCGTTGAGGATAACGGGCTGGGGATTCCGCAGGAATCCATTGAGCATATTTATGAACGTTTTTATCGCGTGGACAAGTCCCACTCAAGGGAGATCGGAGGCACGGGGCTCGGGCTTGCAATCACGAGGAGCACGATTTTGATGCACAGAGGCTCGATTAAGGTGGAAAGCGAGGAAGGGGCAGGTACGACCTTCACCGTGAAGGTTCCGCTGACCTACATTGCCAAATAATGCGACGGAAACGATGTCGGGAAAATGAGTGAAGAGATATGAGAAGATGGAACAAGGCAGTTTTGCTGCTGTTAGCCGGGCTGTTTTTGACTCTTGCCGCATGCGGCGTTCAGGAAACGTATGTGGAAGGGGAGCGGGAATACCGGATCTATTATCTGAATAAGGCGGAAACAAAAATTTCGGATGTGAGCTTTTATACGAACGAGAAGGATACGGAAAAGCTGCTCGATCTTCTGATGGGACAGCTGCAGCAGACTCCGGAGGATACCGAGCTGAGGGCGACCATCCCGGAATCGATGGAGCTGAAGGAATATTTCCTGAGCGAAGGCTTGCTGACGGTGAATTTCGGTGACGGCTACAGGCAGCAGACACCTACGACGGAGGTGCTGGCGAGGGCGGCGGTCGTGCGCACACTCTGTCAGCTCGAGGATGTGTCCTATGTCACTTATACGATCGACCGGGAGGCGCTGATGAACCGGAGCGGTTCTCCGGTAGGTGTGATGAATGCGGATTTGTTTGTGGAAAATACCGGAAGCGAAATCAATGCATATGAAAAGGCGTTTTTGACGTTGTATTTTGCCGATAACGAGGGAACCGGACTGAAAAAGGTGACGAGGGAAGAGGTTTACAGCAGCAATATTTCGATGGAAAAGCTGGTAGTTGACAAGGTCATTACGGGACCTGCGGAGGATGAAGCGGATGTCTATCCGACAATCAATCCGAATACGAAGGTGCTCAGTGTTACGGTTAAGGATGGTATCTGTTATGTAAACCTTGACGGCGCATTTCAGACACAGGTGGATGGTGTGGCGGCGGACGTCACGGTCTATTCGCTTGTCAACTCCCTTGTGGAGCTGAACAACATTAACAAAGTGCAGATTTCGATTGAAGGGGAGACAAAAATTGTGTATAAGGAACAGATTTCTCTCGAAAATCCCCTGGAGAGGAATTTTGAAATTGTAAAGGAGTGAGTGGGTGAAAAGACCAGTCTGCGTATTGGGTCTTTTGTATCTCCTGCTTTGGCAGCTGCTTCTTGTTTGTGGCGGGCGGCAGACAGCAGCCTATGACGACCGGGAGGGTGAGAGGATGTGCCTGACCGGAAGGGTCGATCGGAAGGTGTGCGGCGAAAACGGATGGACGCTTTATGTATACGGTGTCCGTTTTGCTGGGAACGGGGAAGCCGAAGCGACGCAGAGGGAAGCGGCGGGAGAAGAAGGAGAGCGGCAAAATACCAACAAAAGCAGAGGCGTTTTATGTTATATGGCACAGGACGCTTTTGCAGATCAGTCATCGATCCCGTCCATCGGAAGCTATGTGATGGTGGAGGGAATCTGTAAGCCCTTTTTACGGGCGACAAATGAAGGTCAGTTCGACCGACAGTCTTATGAACAACTGTTCAAGTTAGATTTTTCTTTGACAAATTCC
>JAFUZE010000235.1 GCA_017476765.1 Lachnospiraceae bacterium | reverse complement strand
TATAGTTAATCTATAAGAACTCTTCTTTTTAAATGAATACATAATCTTTTAAGCGATTAAAGGCTTCCTTTATTGTTTCATATGGTAGAGCTAGATTTATGCGTATACTATGATCTAAATTAAATGGCCTACCATCTTGGAAATACACACCTACTGAATAAGCTCTTTCTAATAAAGTATCTATCGTAATTTGATTCTTTTCACAATAGTCTTTACAGTCTAGATATAACATATAGGTAGCCTGTGGTTTAGCATAGCGTACACCTTGGAAGTGCTCATCAATAAATTGCGTGGCATAATCCATATTTTGTGTTAATACAGCTTTTAATTCATCTACCCATATAGCACCATCTTTATCATATGCACCAATTAAAGCGTGCATAGATAATACATTCATCGAATTATAATGGCTTTTTGAGGAAGCCTTTAGGATGCGTTTATGTAAATAATCATTAAAGATGATATGGTAGGCACCAATTAAGCCAGATAAATTAAAGGTCTTTGATGGGGCATAGAGGCTAATGGTATGCTGTTTCGCATATTCATTTAGGGAATGAAGAGGGATATGTTTATTGTTATATAAATATAAATCCGCCCATATTTCATCACTAATGACATAAACATGATATTTTTCAAAGATGGCCATTAGTTTTTCTAATTCTTCTTTTTCCCATGCTCTACCACATGGATTATGAGGATTAGCGAAGATAGCTACTTGAATATGATTCTTTTGGATTTTCTCTTCCATATCCTGGTAGTCTATCCGCCACGTATCCTCGAATTTCAAGTTGGAATGAATAATATTATAGCCAGCATTTTTAATGGACATGGTAAAGCCAATATAGGTAGGGGAATGTAATAATACAGAATCTCCTGGTTTCGCTAATATACTTAAAGCAGAAAGTAAACCACCTAATACACCATTCTCATAGCCTATATTTTCTTTTTGTATATACTCTATTCCATAACGATTCTTATGCCAATTTATAATGGCTTCATAGTATTCATCACGAATAGAATAATAGCCAAATGTAGGATGATTAACACGTTCAATAATGGACTTTTGAATATTTGGATATACAGGGAAGTTCATATCTGCTATCCACATTGGAATAATCGAAAAGCCTTCTTTTCGCTGTATAGAATCAAATGGTGCTTGATAGTTATATGGAGCATCTACGGCTAAGGCATCATGGCCTATGCGTTCTAATTTAGTTGTAAAATCATACTTCATTATTCTTCTCCTTTACTTAAATCTCTATCTTTATCTTGTATGAGTATTCTTTCTTTCGTTAGTGGTTGTATATAACAAATCTCTTTTGCCCATAAGCCCATATGCTTAAAATGAGGATCTTTTTGTCCATAAAGAGGATCATTTACGATAGGAAAGCCCATGCTAGCTAAATGTACGCGTATTTGGTGCGTTCTGCCCGTTTCCAGACTGCATTCGATATAAGTATAGCCTTTCAGCCTTTTCAGCACCTGAAAGTGCGTAACGGCGTTTTTCCCGTTCCGGCAGCCTGCGCACATTTTTTTGCGGTCGGAGGGGTCGCGCCCGATCGGAGCATTCACGGTTCCGGATTCCTCCTTGATTACGCCGTGCACGATTGCCCTGTATCTGCGCCTTACGGAATGCTCCTTCAGCTGCGCGGAAATGTTCTGATGCGCAGCATCATTTTTGCACACAATCAGCGCACCGGTCGTATCCTTGTCAATGCGGTGCACGATGCCGGGTCTTAGGATACCGTTGATGCCCGAAAGCTGTTTCTTACAGTGAAACATCAGGGCATTGACGAGCGTATCGGTGTAATGCCCCGCCGCCGGATGCACGACCATTCCTTTCGGCTTGTTGACAACGAGCACATCGGCATCCTCATAGAGAATATCGAGAGGAATGTCCTGTGCCGGAATGTCCGGTTCAATGCTCTCCGGGATGGAAAAGAGAATTTCCTCCCCCTCGGACACCTTATAGCCGGGCTTGACGACTTTGCCGTCCACCGTGACCTCGCCGCTCTTAATGATTTTCTGTACAAAAGAACGAGACAAAGTATCTGCCTCGCCGGCAATTACTTTGTCCACCCTCTCTCCGTCATATTCACTTAAAACAGGAAGCTTTATCAGTTCCATTTTCTGCTCCTTAAAATCTCAGATTGTTGTTCTCGATTTTTAATTTGAGGAACTTTAAATCGTCCTCCTTGTAATAAAACAGGAGGAACAAAATCAAAAGTGCCGTGCCAACGGTGACATAAATATCCGCCACGTTAAAAATCGGGAAATCAATCAGAACAAAATAAATAAAATCCACGACAAATCCAAACCGTACCCGGTCAATCATATTGCCGATGGCACCGCATGCGATCAGCACGAGAAAAACGTGCATAAAAACATATTTTCGCTTGGGCGGCATCTTGATCAGCACAAACAGGATCCCGATGAAAATGAGCATCGCAATAAACACAAAAAACAGCGTCTGGTTCTGCAATATGCCGAATGCGGCACCGTGATTTTCCAGATAATGCAGCTCGAGAACCTTGTCAAACAGAATGTAGGCATCCTGATTTTTTAAATGCAGAATCGCCTGTGCCTTCGAATATTGGTCGCCCAGTATCAAAAGCACGATAAAAAGCAAATCCAAAAAAAGCGGAATCAGTTTCTTCTTAATCATAGAGCTCCTCTTCCTTGTAATAAATTTCGGAAATGGCGTTTCTCATCTCCTCTGCGGTGACAGACGTATCGATGACGGCCCTGCCGACCTTTTTTAACAGAATGAATTTGATTTTGCCCGCATCCATCTTTTTGTCGTTTTTCGTGTACTCCAAAACCTTCTCCGGATCGATTTTGTAAGTGGAAATCGGCAGCTGAAACGGGACGAACATATCCCGAATCTCATAGTATTCCTCCATCGAAAGCATTTCCCGCTTCCACGAAATATAAGCAGCGCACACCATGCCGAGTGCCACACATTCCCCGTGCAGATAAGCAAAATCCATCTGTTTTTCGATCGCATGCCCGATTGTATGTCCAAAGTTTAAAAGTGCGCGCTCTCCCTGCTCGGTAGGGTCCTTTTCCACGACGTTTTTTTTGATGATGCAGCTTCGCTTCACCATCTCGGTAATGATGTCAATCTCACGGTCTCCGATTTCGACAAAATGATCGATCAACCACTCATAATATGCGCCGTCCTTGATGAGCCCGTGCTTTAAGACCTCTGCCATGCCGGCAAAGTATTGTCTGTCGTCCAAATCCTTCAGCACGCTTAAATTCATGTATACGAGCTTTGGCATCTTAAAAGCGCCAACCATATTTTTGTAGGATTTAAAATCAACACCCGTCTTACCGCCGATGCTGCTGTCCACCTGTGCGAGAAGTGTCGTAGGAACCTGAATAAACGCAACACCGCGCAGATAGGTCGCAGCGACAAAACCGGTCAGATCGCCGACAACGCCGCCGCCCAGGGCAAGAAGCAGATCCTTCCGGTCAAACCCATGCGCAATGAGAAACTCATATGCCTTTTGGACGGTCTCTAAATTTTTGCTCTCCTCCCCTGCCGGGAAAGAAAACAGCACACATTCCCTGCAGTGCTCCGCCACGAGCGACTGAACGCACGCCCCATAGAGCTTCTCCACATTCGAATCGGTGATAATACAGATTTTCCGTTCCTTTAAATCAAATTGTTCCAGCTCACCGCCAAGTGCATCAAAGGAAGCCTCAAACACAATGTCGTAAGCCGGTTTCTTGTCAACCTCCACTGTCAATCGTTCTGCCATCTGTTTTTTCCTCTCTCTTTCAAGATGATGTTTTCTATCCGTATCGAAAATCGCACGCCGCACAGTCAGAGACTCACATCCCTTCCTGTGAAACCTGTTATTTCGCATAGAAAAAGGGGGTTAAGACCCCCTGTATCTCACACTGTATGCCTTACAAGGTATTGTTGTTTAAAGACGGCACTTCAAAAGAACCGTTCAGAATATCCTGAAAATCTCCGGAAATATCGACACTTGACGGTGTGATAATAAATATGTAATGTGAAATCTTCTGCAGATTGCCCGAAATCGCAAAGCAGGAACCGGACGTGAAGTCAATAATTCGCTGTGCAATATCCACATCGAGTCCCTCCAAATTCAGAACGACAGTCCTGTTTTCGAGTAACGTTTCGGTAATTTCTCTTGCATCCTCCACAGATGTCGGTTTAATCACACATACTTCCATACCATTTGCACCTGTCTTTCTTGTCTGCCTCATCGGGGTTACTTTCGGAACGGAGCGAACCTTCGGCTTGTCCTCCTCCTCGTCATAAGCGTCATCAACCTTTACGACCTTTTTTCTCGGAGCTTCATCTATCTCTTCTTCATCATCATAATATTCGTCATCATATAAATCCTCATCATCACCGTTTAGTTTCATAGCGTTCAAGAACTTGTCCATTACTCCCATTTTATTCGTCTCCTTATATTTGTTTTGAATAGTCACGTTCCCCAAAGATACCTGTACCAACACGGACAAAATCCGCACCTTCAGAAATGGCTACCCGGTAATCATTCGTCATACCCATAGAAAGGTACTCTACAGATACATTATCGATGTTTTTGCGGATGATGTCAACAGATAATTGCTTTAGCAAACGAAAATATTGACGATTTTCTTCCGGATCCTGCACAAAAGGTGCGATTGTCATATATCCCTTGACGCAAATTCCGGGCAGTGCGGCAATCTGTCTTGTGAGCGTTTCCGCATCCTGCAGGGTCGTCCCGAACTTGCTCTCCTCCATCGCGACATTGACCTCAATCAGGATATCGACGCTGACGGACCTTTTGACCGCTTCCTTGCTGATCTCCTCTGCGAGGCGTACAGAATCCACACTGTGTATCAGAAACGTCTTTCCAATCAGATATTTTACCTTGTTTCGCTGCAAATGTCCAATCATATGCCATTTGATGTCTTTCGGCAGCTTCTCATACTTATCGACAAGCTCCTGCACCTTATTTTCGCCAAAGTGCCTGCAGCCGCATGCGTAGACCTCCTCAAGCATCCACACCGGCTTTGTCTTGCTCACCGCAATGAGCGTGACTTCACCTGCTTCCCTTCCTGCCTTTGCCGCTTCCTCCTCCACGGTCTGTTTGACCGCTTCATACTGCTCCTTTAACATGCCTGTCCTTTCCCTGTCTTTCCTTTCCAAATACTCCCAAAATCCAAATACACCCAAAACCGTCCGGCTTCATCGCCTGCCGCCTCGGGAAGTTTGCTTTGCCTGTATTATTTCAAAAAATCATCCTCCTGCACGCTCGAAGCGTCCAGAACGATATGGTCGTAGACCGCAAGACCATACTGGGTGTTGGATTTTACGATGGAGTACTCCTCGTTGGAATACAGCACGGTGATCTCCTTAAAATCCGCATAGCCCTTATCCATATTGTATACACCGATCAAGGTGCCGACCTTGCTGACCGGATACTTGTTTTGCGAGTTTTCCATAATGATGTAATCGCCGATTCGAAGGGATGACGTATCGACATAATAATCCGTCTCCGACTCCGAGTATATGGAAGCCTCCACAAGCTCCGAGCTCACATTGCCGTTCTCATCGTAGGTTTCCCGCAGAAAGCCGTTCAGCTCTCCCTTCGGACCTACCTGTGCATATTCCTTCGGAATCAGGTAAAATTCCT
>JAFUZE010000234.1 GCA_017476765.1 Lachnospiraceae bacterium | reverse complement strand
CTCTTTGCGGGCTCCATGCTCCAGCAGTACGGCATTGCGTACACGACAGTCGGAAAGGCAGGGTTTATCACCGCCTTCTACATTGTCCTTGTCCCGATTGTGGGACTTTTCTTCCGCAAAAGGGTGCGCCCTCTCATCTGGTGCAGCGTCCTTTTGGCGCTTGCCGGTCTGTATCTGCTCTGCATAAACGAAGGCTTCTCCGTAAACCGAGGGGACTTCTTTCTGCTGCTCGGTGCGTTTGCCTTCACCGGACATATTTTATCCATCGACCATTTCGTGCAGCAATCGAACGGCGTGCTTTTGTCTATGACACAGTTTTTTGTGTGCGGCATTTTATGCAGCTTTTTTATGTTTCTGATCGAAAAGCCGGAACTGCAGCAGCTTCTGCTTGCCAAAGTACCGCTTTTATATGCCGGCATTTTGTCGTGCGGCGTCGCCTACACGCTGCAGGTCGTCGGTCAAAAGGACATGAATCCGACCGTCGCATCCCTGATTCTGTCTCTGGAGTCGGTCGTCAGCGCACTGTCCGGCTGGGTCATTCTCGGTCAAAGTCTTTCCCGAAAAGAGCTTGCAGGCTGCGTTTTGATGTTCATCGCCATTCTCCTCACCTGTCTGCCGGAGCGCAGTCAGGCAGAGCGCAGATGCTGAGGAACAGTTCCGGAGCATCGTCGATTGAGGACAACGCAGCAGAGCGGAATTCCGGCAAGCAGAAAGTGTATCGTTAATTGGAAAGTGCTGCACCAGTGCAGTTACTTGATGACCGCTACACCAGCTTCCGCAGAAGCTCCTCAAAGCAGACACCGTCCGTGAGCGGAATATCCATTTCCATCGACCTTTCGATACATTTCTTGATGAACTGCGAAGCCTTTTTCACCGAATCGCGAAACGGCACCTGATTGACCGCATCCGCCGCAATGATCGAGGCAAAGATATCTCCCGTGCCGCTTCTCTGCATGCCCGCCCTATGCGTCCTTAAAAAGCAGAATTCCTCCTGCTCCTCCTTCTTTTCATAACAGAAATTGGCGATATAGTCCCCCTGTATCAGTCCGGTGATCACGACCCGCTCGGGACCGAAGCCGCAGAGGCTGCGCGCCATCCGTAAAATTTCCTGCTCCTTCCACTTATCCTCATGATACGGAGTATCCGTGAGAATACATGCCTCCGTCAGATTGGGCGTGATGACATCGGCGCGGGATACGAGCTTTTTCATGCTCCTGCACATCCTCGGAGTATAGGTCCGGTAAATCTTTCCGTTATCCCCCATCACGGGATCGACAATAACATAGGTTGCTTCCTCTCTAAAGGTCTCGATGAACTCGCACACCATCTGTATCTGTGCATTGGAACCGAGAAAACCGGTTAAAATGCCGTCAAAGGAAAGCCGGAGCTTTTTCCACTCCTCCATGTACGGGCGCATTTTCCTTGTATAATCGTCAAAAAAGCAGCTCTCAAAGCCGGTGTGGTTGGAAAGGATCGAGGTCGGAAGCGGACAGCACTGCACCTTCATCACGGAGATGATCGGTATGCTGACCGCAAGCGAACAGCGTCCAAAGCCGGTAAAATCATTGACAGCTGCGATTTTCTTTTGATGGTTATGAATATTTTCCTGTTTACTCTGTGTTGTCATATCGTACTCTCATTCCCGCAAATTTATTCGACCTGCCGGTACAGAAAAAACGAAGTCTTTGCGTTTCATGTAAAATGATGTCTTATCCGCTCTGCCGGCTATGTATTTTACTATAGCATCCTTTCTATTTTGATACAAGTTCATTCAGCGTCCCGAACCGATAGCCCATTTCCTCCCATTTGGTCAGAAGCTCATCGAGAATCTCCCCGTTTGTTCTGGAGGTACTGTGCAAAAGCACAATCGCACCGGGATGCATGCGGGTCAGAAGCTTTGAAAATGCCTCCTCCTTCGTCGGCTGCTTATCCTCATACCAGTCTACATAAGCAAGGCTCCAGAAAAAGGTGTGATAGCCCATATCCTTCGCCAGCTGCAGATTGTTCTCACAGTACTTTCCCTGCGGTGGGCGATAGAACTTCGCAAGCTTCGTTCCGGTAATTCTCTCAAACAGATTTTCCACATCTACGATCTCTTTCTCAAACTCTGCCTTGTCTGCCATCGACATGTCACGGTGGTGATAGGTATGGTTGCCGACCGTATGCCCATCCGCCACCATACGCTTTACCAGCTCCGGACTCGTCTCGAGATAATTGCCCACGACAAAAAAGGTTGCCTTCACCTGATGCTTTTTGAGCGCATCGAGAATGTTTTCCGTATTGCCGTTCTCATACCCGGCATCGAAGGTAAGATAGAGGATCTTGTCAGTCGTTTCATCCAGAAAATGTGCATGAAACTGAGACAATTCATCCTGCGTTTTGTTTCCGGTCGGCTTCTGCCCTTCCTCTCCGAAGCCAAGCCCCCAGTTCTCGCCTGCGCCGGCTCTGGCAGAGGTCTCCTGCTCCTGCCGCATGAGCTTCACGGTCGCCACGCCGAGTAAATAAACAACCGCAAAAGCAGCGGCAATCTGTAGCATCGTCTTTTTGGTCATAAAAAATCCCTCACGATATTGTTACTTCATTATATGATGCCTGCGCCAAAACAATGCGAAGCATCCTCGTATGAACCATCCTATCGTGAGGGAACCTTATTTGCTGCTGTCCGCTCTGCGGGCAGCAGCCTTTATGATATCTGTTTTCGGTGCTTTTATCCTACATGACTCCCAACCACCGTCCAAACGGCGAATCTGTGTCATGCTTCCATCCGCTCATAAATATAGTCGCGAACCTTATCCTTATCCATCGAGAGTGAAACGCCCAGTTCTCCGTAGAGCTGCTCCTCCGCCATACGGAAATACCTTTCATCCGTTGCGGTCAGCTTCTTCTTCTCTGCAATCCGCTCCTCCTTGCGGAAATAAATCGTCTTAATGATCCGCACATATTCGTGACAGTCATGCGTGCGGAACGCTTCCTTATAGGTGAGTTCTCTCGTCTTCTCATCGGTAATCCACAACGTCTCAATGTCCCCGATTCCATCAATAAAGGCAATCGCTTCTTCCTTTGAGAGAATTTTTCGAATCGCCACCTTATCTGAATCGGTCGGTACATAAATGCGTCCTGACTTGGAATAAAACGGAACGAGCGTATAGTAAATCCTCTTATTATCCATGATGCTGGAATCGATCTTGCCGACCGCCTCGATCCTGCACACACCGTTTGTTCCGTAAATTACATAATCTCCAACTTCAAACATGCTTATCAATCCTCTTCCTTCATCCTACAGCTGCAGCCACCTGGAATATCTGAGAAGCCGCTTTTCCTGTCGCAACCGCCGCTTAAATTTAATTATAGCACAATTCCGGAATTTTCTCTAATAGTGATTTTGTATGAAATTTATGCAAAATATCAGTAACATCATGACTTTTTTACTTTATTCCCGATTATTTTTCAGGCTCTCTACCATGCTGACTCTTCCGACCTTCCTTCCGAGCAAAAGCAGTGCGAGTACATAGCTGACAACGGTGATTGCAATACACTTGATAACAGATACGGCGCTCATATGAGGCTCCACAAACGTGTTGTACGTCTCCGTGCTGACAATAAAATTATACTCGTTGAGCCAGCTGCCGAGCAAAATTCCGATTGCGATTCCAAACGGCAGGATCAGGTGGTAAATATGGGTCACGATCCGGTTGATCTCGCGGTCCCGATAGCCAAGCACCTTCAGCATCGAGATCGACGTTGTGCTCTCGGTCAGAAGGACATTCACCATCAGAAAGACGACGATAATATTGATCAGCATACCAAAACCGACAATGAGTGCCATCGACTGGTGCATGCCCTTTAAAATGTTATTGCGGAGCGATTCCTCAATGTCCGTCTTGCGTACCTCCTTGAGAATTTCGGAATCATCAAATGCAAGCTGCTTATCGCTCATCACGACATTGTAGGTGCCCTCCGGGATGCCCAGAAGCTCGCTTGTTGTCTTTGTATCGGATACGATTAAACACTGGTTTCCGTTGTGAAAAACATCGGCAATCGCAATCTCGTACTCCTTCATGGATGCCACATCATAGACCGTAAGCGTATCGCCCTTTTCTACGCCGTAAATATGAGAGCCCATCTCGGAAATGTAAAATTCCCCATTCTTTAACTCGATGTCTGCCCCGTCCGGTGTCTCGACCGTGAGATAGTCTTTATTCTCCAGTCCCATCAGGGTGACAAGGTCCGCATAGCCGTCCACGGCAAAGGAGGCGGACAAAGCTTCCGTCCCGTCATCAACCGGCTGCGTATAAAGCCCACTGAGGAAATATTCGTACTCAAATTTCCCCGATTCCCGAACCGCCGTATTGCAGTAGTATTCGAGGGAATCGACGCATGCGTATCCGAATGCGAGAAGCATTCCGCCAAGACCGAGCCCGAACAGAACAACCAGCGTTCGTGACAGATTGCCGAACAGCGCCCGGATGCGGTATTTTGTCCGAAAGCTTGCCTTCATGCCGATCATGCGCAGACTGTGCTTTTTCGTCCTGCCGGACAGTCCTTTGATCATATTGATCGTACCTGTACGCATGATCAAAAGAGCCGTGACAAACACCGCCGCAATGTATGCCGCCGTCGGAAATGCAATGGCATAAATCACATCCGGCAGCTCGATCACATAGTTTACCGGCAGCGGCTCAAGCTTGTTCTCATACGCCAGCTCCGCCATCGGCTCTAAAAGCGGAATGCTCGAAAGGACTCCGAGGATGCCGCCGATTACGCCGCACACGGCACCGAACACGCTGTAATGCAGTGCGAGCTCATAGCGGCGGTAGCCAAGTGCGCTCAGCACACCGAGCATCTTCTGCTCGTTCTTGACCTTACGCCCGAGCACGACCGCAATCAGAACGACGATCAGGATGACCGACATCGGCAGAATCATCTGGGTCGTATTTTCCAGCTCCGCCAGCTGATCGTCAGCTGTCGTGATGCGGTTGTTGTTGTCCTTTGCTATATATGAGGTCGTGTAGTATTTGTCGTAAAGAGCCTCGCGCACTTCTCTCTCCTCGGCGCCATTGTAGCGGATGACATGGTAGGAGACGATCTCTTCCTCCGGCAGTTCATCGAATGCCTGCGCCGATATGACCGCAACACCGAACTCGTCCGTATTGCTGAACGTGTCGGTGTAGTTTTTCAGGCAGAACATATAGTCGAGCTTCACGCAATAGCCTGAAATATGGTAGGTGTGCGCCTTTGCATCCTGATTATCTGTGCGGAGCGTGATCTCCTTCCCGATCTTTAGTCCGTTTCTCTGTGCAAAAAGCGGGCTGAGCAGAATATCGTCCTCGCTCTGTATATCCTCCCCCTCGGTCACGACATATCGATCAATCCTTTCCGTCGGAGCAAAGATACGGACAATGGTGGAATCCGCTTCGCTTTCCTCACCGGCTTCCCCTTCCATATCGATGTACCGCATCCCCTCTATGTCAACACCGTACTCATCACGCAGCTCATCGATCTCCTCATCACCGAGCGGCAGATACGTTGTAAACTGTCCGTCCTCCAGATTGACCTCCTCGCGCATGTTGTCGATATACGCAACCTGATCCTTATAGCTGACGTGAAATCCCACATGCAGACAAATCACGATCGCCGTGAGGAGAATGATGCAGATATAGAACGATCGATTGTTTTTGATATTTCTTGCAAATCGTTTATTTAATGACATGGTCTGTATCCTTTCTTTATTGTACTAATCAGGTTGCTGCGAAATGCTTCGAGACCCGAACGGATATGAACAAAATAACGTAAGTCGGGCATCTATTGCATTAAATTTCAAGATCGGCAACCGCCTTCTTCTGCTGCTGCCTGCGGCTGTCCTGAATCTGTCCGTCATGGATTCGGATGACTCGGTCCGCCATAGCCGCAATTCCCTCATTGTGCGTGATGATCAGAATGGTCGTCTTGTAGGTTCCATTGACCTTTTCCAGCATGCGGAGCACATCCCGCGATGATTTTGAGTCAAGTGCGCCGGTCAGCTCGTCGCAGAGCAGAATCGACGGGTTTTTCACGAGTGCCCTTGCAATCGCTGTCCGCTGCTGCTGCCCGCCGGAAAGCTCCTTCGGGAACTTGTTCTTGTGCCTGTCAATCTCCAGCTGTGCAAGCAGTTCATCGATATCGAGCGGCTGCCCGGAAATATCGGCGACAACCTCAACATTTTCACGGACGGTCAGATCCGGAATCAAATTGTAGGACTGGAACACAAAGCCTACGTCCTGTCTGCGGTATTCGGTCAGCTGCTTTTTGTTCATATCGGTAATGTCCTTCCCGTTTACGATAATCGTTCCGCCGGTCAGGGAATCGATGCCGCCGAGCATGTTTAAAAGCGTGGACTTTCCCGAACCTGACGGACCTAAAATGACACAGATTTCCCCCTTATCCATCTCAAAATTCACATGGTTTAAGGCAAACAGCTCCGTCTCCTTTTCCCCGTATTTTTTTACTGCATCCTTTACTTCAATGTACATGTAAGTACCTCCTTCTATCAACTGTCCGATTGCTCCGACTTGCAGCCAAACGCCTTTGTTT
Organism: Lachnospiraceae bacterium; assembly: GCA_017476765.1. Lineage (GTDB taxonomy): Bacteria > Bacillota > Clostridia > Lachnospirales > Lachnospiraceae > JAFUZE01. The sequence goes on along the minus strand of JAFUZE010000234.1, from coordinate 5,663 downwards.
CCAGACTTTGCTTGATTTGTGTGCCTGCGAGAGCATCCATTGCTAATATAAGTTAGTTATAGCTAACTTATGCCTTTATAAAAAGCCTGCTCACGTTATCCGTAAACAGGCTTTTGACCCTGTGATCATCATATAATAAATAACGAAGATTGTCAAATCTCCCTCATTTTCCGCTCTGCGCTGTAATAGATTGCGCTAATCACAAAGCACAGCACACCGCTGATGAAAAAGGACAGGGCATGTCCCAGCGTGTTGTCATATGTGATATCCATCATCACCAGCTTCACTACACACAAAAGCGACAACACCAGACCATAGATTCGAAGTGTCTTGATGCGGAACCGGAACCCCGCAAAAATACTGACAATAGCGAGCACAAACAGTAAAATGCTGACCAGATAATTTGCCGCCTGAAAGGAGGTCAGAATCACGAGCAGCAAAATCGTGTATTTACCTGCAACATAGAGATCCAGATACACCTTTTTCTTTGCAATCAGATTCCGTACATTGACCGTAAACAATGCCAGTGCCGCCAAAATGTATATGACATGAAGCACCTCGCTGCTCACACTCCCGATCTTATTGGAGCTGTAGAACATCAGCAGCGCATTGACGATGCACGAGACCACATAAGATGCCCTCTCCTCCTCGCCGGTTTTCCAGTTTCTGCCAAGCCTTGTCTTTGCCATACAAACATTTGCGGCGGCAATCAGCAGAAATGCCGTCATTTTCATGTATTCCCCGGCAGCTGCATTCTGCAGGTCGTAGTACATCCGGTCAGCCAACAGACAAATTCCAAGTATGCCGAGCACATACCATGCAACCTTGTAACCCGCCTTGTACTGCCCCGCTCCCTTATAAAGTCCCCAGCCGGTCACACCGAGAAGCATGAGCAGGAAAGTTGCCTGCAGTCCGAGCGGAACAGACTCCTGGAACAAAAAAAGATAGCCGGTCACAAGTCCCATTACCTTGTAAACCTCACGATTTTTGGCAAACCCGTAGCAGGCAAACGGAATGGCAAGCAGTGCAAAGCCAACCGTTTTCACAAGCGCCGGAACACTTACCATCATCAAAGCGTCCGCAAGTGCCAACAGTACTGTCCAAATGACGATCACCGCATGGTTTTCGATCGTGCGTTTCAAACGATAAACCTTAATCTCCACGCAGACAAGAATGACCGCTGCAATCAGCAAACCCACTTCCGCCGACACATGATCATTTTCCACCGCAAGCATCTCTAGCAGGAGGATTTCCGCCGAATAGCAGATTCCGAAAATGCCGGGCGCGGTGACATTGTCCCGGTCCATATCCCAAAACACAAGAGCTAGCATGGCAAGCAGGAACACCGCAAGCACGATCATTCCCGCATAGCGGAGCAGCTCATCCGACATCGCCGCCTCTCCGATCATCAGGGAAAGCAGGGAGCCCACTTGAAATGCGTGGTTTACCGCCGACGCCGCTGTGCTGCGCATATGGCACAGGTAAAATGCCAGACTGCCGATGATAAAATATCCGATCAAAATGATCATTTTGCCTGCGTCATCGTCCATGACACAGAGCACAGTGCCGAAAATTACCGAGATCAAAATCCCCAGATTTCCGATCACCTGAAAGATCCGGCTCCGCTGCTTGGACAGGTAGAGGACACCCATTGCCCAGATTAGCAAAAGCAGGTAAAGCCCCGCATCTCCCGTCACATGAAAATACACGTTGCTCAAAAACAGAGAGATGTAAATGGCGCCCACACCGCAGCCCGTGATTGAAAGGTAAAGGGGGCTTTTATCATCCTTTGACAGCTTGTACAGCCCGAACACGGTAAACGAGGCACTGACAACACACATCAGAAGGAATTTGGCAGTATCGCCAAGCTTCGGAATGAACAACGTCGCAAACATGATGAGGCTGATGAAAATCAGCGTGGATGCCACGATTCCCATAACCTTCTTTCCGATCACGGACTCTGCGTTTGCCGCTGCCCGCTCCCGCAATGGCTCCTTTGCTTTCTGGGGCTGCGCAAAATTGCTTTGGGCACAATCCGTTTCCGGTGGCGCTGTCTCCTCTGTCCGGACATACTCCGTTTCCGGTACCGCTGTCTCCTCTGTCCGGGCATACTCCTTTTCCGGCATCGCTGCCACCTCTGTCCGGGCATACTCCGTTTCCGGTATCGCTGTCTCCGCTTTCTGTCTGAGAAAGAGTTCCTCCGATTGTTCCTTATCCATGCTATGTACTGCCTGCGCATTCTCCCGCCGAATCCTATGAAGCTCATCCTCAATCCGGTTCACCTGTCCCGTCAACGCACTCATCTGCCGCCTGCAAGCCTGTAATTCCTTTTCCAGTTGCTCTAACTGATTGTCCAAAAGCCTTCCCCCCTCTTCTTCACATCAAGTCGATGCGGACTACTCATATTTTCCATTTTCAAGTAAATAAATCGTAACATCACTATTTTATCAACCACAATAATTATAAAAAATCTGTATCAATCAGGAGGCAGCTGTCTGTCCGCCCCGGAATCTCCTGCATTCTGGGGCGGAGCACCCGTCCCGTTCGGATTTCCGCCCGGGGATTGCTGTGGAGCCACCTGAGAGGAATCCTGTTTCGCATTCGGGACAGCTTCCACCGGACTGCCGCCATCTGCCGGAGTCTGCTGTGTGCCGGATTCCTTCTCGCCGGAAGGGGTACGATCGGACTGCCTGTCAGACGGCTCATTCTCTCCGGAAGACGGTTTGTCAGATGCTCCGCCCGCATCCGACTGCCCGCCTGTGCCGGTCGATGAACCTCTATCGGTCTGTCCGTTTGCTCCTGAAGACGTACTGCCTGCGTTTCCTCCTGTACCGGATGACTGCTTGCGGTCGCCAGTCTGACCTGTGCCGGACGGTTCGCTTTCCCCGGAGGAGGTGCCTGTACCGGATGACCCGTTACCGCCGGGTGGCGTGCCCATGCCGGACGATTCCCCTCCATCCGCCGGTCTGCCTGCACCGGACGCACCGCCTCCGTCATATGGCACATCATCGCTTGGTCTGCCTGTACCGGACTGCTCCCTACTGGTGCCCGTTCCGTCTGTGCCCGACGACTCTTTGCCGCTATTTAAGCCGCCTGCACCTGACGGCTCACTGCCGCTGTCTAAGCCGCCTGCACCGGGCGCTTCCCTGCCGCCATCTGATCTGCCTGTGCCGGACGATTCCTTGCCACCGTCTGATTCTCCTGCACCGGTCGGCTCTCTGCCTCCGGATTTCTGATCTGCACCTGATGACTTGGAATCGGATGGAGCGGAGTTTTGATATTGCTGAATCTTGTCCTGAAGATCACCGACCGACTGCTTCATCAGCTCATCCTCATCCTCCTGCTGATCCTCCGGGAGCAAACTGTTCAGCTGCTCAGCCATATATAATTTGCCCGGACTTACCTGTTTATCCCTCGCCTCTCGTTTAAGCCTTCTGTCGATGACAACCGCCGTAGGCTTAACCGTGCCTTTGGCATCCTTTTTCGCAGTATCGGATAACTGTGCTTCATTCCAAGCCTCAATGCTATCTACAAGCTCCTTTCTCACATTCTCTGAATTTCTGATCGTGCTGCTGACGGTGACGACCGCCGGCGTTTCTGTCTCCGTAATATAGGCATCCTGAGACAAAGCATCAAGCGTGATTGCAATGGCTTTTTCAATTTTCTTTCCTTTTACCTCCGCCTTCACCTGCTCTACAACCTCTTCTCCGTCATCATTGTAGGAATCCATCGAAAGCACACGGTCAAACGCATTTAGTTTATACGAAAGAGACGGATTGACATCCAGCGTGACCGTGGAAAACGGCGCTGCATAAGCGGTAGCTGCGCCTCCGGCTCCCAAAAGCAGCACCAGACTTGCCGCTATGCTCATCGCACGTCTGTAGACGGTACGCTTTGCCGCAGACGGGTTCTTTACCTTCACATGTCTCTGCCGATGTGCAGCATCCGCCGCAGCAAGCAGCTCCTCAGACAGCTCCAGCACTTGTCCGACCTGATAATTTTTATTGTCTATAATGCGCACGATGCCATCCTTTGCCAGAACACATGCTTGATCTTCACGCAGCTCCAATACTACATTCTGCATCCTCTCACCTCCGCAATATCCAAACATCCCTGCATTTCATCTGCCTAATAAGGAATGTACTCCGCCAGTGCCGGATAATCGTTTGTCAAAATCAGTATGACAGAGATCAGATATTTCCGATACCGGTCCAGAGCCTTTTTGGATACCCTTTTTCTGCTCAAAATCGACTTCACCGGAAGGCATTTCGTCTTTTTCAGTTCCGTCGTCAGCGGCGGCGGGGTCAGAAATGCCTGCACGATCTCGCCGCACAATTTTTTCGTTTTCTGCGACTTTGGTGAACACTCTGCCAGCTCAAAAAAGCCGATTCCATATTGTGAAAGCTCCTCTCCCAGAGCTTCAATTTCATCCTTGAGGGTCATATCTACCGTAAACTGCGCAGACTCGCTGACCTGCCTTTGCAGCTCATAATCAGGAGCATCCTGCTCAATTTCCCCTGCAAATGCCTCGGGACGGACGATTGCCTCCGCATTTGCCTTCTGCTGGCTGCGATACCAGTCTGTCACACGGCTTTTGATGACGACAGCGGCATAGTTCCAGAAATCTCCCTTGTCCGCATCGTATTTATCAATCGCCTCAGAAACGGCAATTAGGGAAATTGCCCACTCATCATCACTTTCCGTAATTGACTTATGTAGCACTTTCCCCGCAAGCCGAAGAATATGTTGTTGTTCCTCTCTCAGATAAGCATCCTTCTTTTCGGCATCCGAGGCTGCCTCCAGTGCACGCTCGTTCTGCTTCTGCTTTTCCGCCCGTCTCTCTGCCTCATTCGATGCTTTTATCTCCTGCATGTTCATATCGTCGTCCGTTCCCCGAAGGGAGCAGAGCAGCTATCCGGTTTGTCAGGAAAAGATTCCCTCAAGCCATGCAAGAAAGCTGTCCATATTTTCCCGAATTGCTGTCGCTGCCTTCGCAAAAAATCCTTGTGTATTTGAATCCCCAGACCCACTATTCTGTCCCGGCTGACTGCCATTTTCAGCCATGCTTCCCGAGCCTGCCGGATTGCCGTTGTGTCCGGATCGATTTCCGTTTTGCCCTGCCGGATCACCGTTTTGTCCGGATGGAGCGCCAATCTCAGGTCTGCTGCCCTGTCCTGACGGATCATCGGTTCCAATTCTGCCGCCATTTCCTTCCGGACGGTTTTCGCCATTAGGCGCTTTCCCCTCCGGCTTGCTCTCGCAGGCAGACACGTCCACGCCTGCATCCTCAAGAGCCGCCTTTAAAGCCTCCGCACTGCTCTTTACCGACTCCCCGAGCTCCGAAGTATCCTCGATAGAACCATTTGCATTGTCCATCGCTGTCCTCTCAGTCTCTAATGCTGCCTTGTATGTATCAAGTAAACCTTGCAGATCCTCTTTGACTGTATCATCCGTCATCCCATCGATGGCAGTCTGTACCAAATCTGTATCAAGAAGTACCGGAGCCTCTTCCGGTCTCTGTCCGTTCTGCCCTGCTGCGCCATTTGGCATTTCCGGTGGTGTCTGTCCATCCTGCCCTGCCGTGCCGTTTGGCATCTCCGGTGGTGTCTGTCCATCCTGCCCTGCCGTGCCGTTTGGCATCTCCGGTTGTGTCTGTCCGCCCT
>JAFUZE010000233.1 GCA_017476765.1 Lachnospiraceae bacterium | reverse complement strand
GGATCGATCGTGCTTGTATACTTGAGGGAAAGTGCAATATCATTCTTCTCCGCCGTCAGCTTTGCTTCCTCAGTTCCCGATGCGGAAAGCTGCAAAAATACCTTCTGCATATCATACTGTCCCTGCGACACATAAGACTGCGTCCCCATATCCACGCCAAGGCTTGCCATCGCATTGTTTCCGGCTCGCTGCCATGTGTTAATCACCGTGCCGGAACGCACCTGCTGGATGATCGCATAATCAATATAAGCGTTCAGGTTATTTCCCTGATTTCCGCTGATCGCGTAAATATGATCCAGCGAAGCGAGCTGCTTGGCGGACAGTCCGTTCAGGTAAAAATACGATTTATCATTTTTATCCGTTGCCGTATGCTTGTTCATCAGCGTCAGAGCCGACGTGAGCTGCAGGCCCGATACATTCGTATAGAACGCCCTCGTATACAGATCCCAGTTTGCGATCGGTATCGAATTACTCGTCGGATAAATATACACATTGAGCGTATCATTCTGGGATACCGGCTCCCTGGAGAATACCGCAAGCCACTGGCTGCCCTGCTCCTTAATCTCGATCTCATTGGTCAAAAGTCCGATCTTGATCTTCTGATCCTGCCCCTTGCCGAAGGTGTTGCCGAGCTTGGAGGTCTCACTCGTCTCGACCGAATTGCTCGTGACATACGTGGTTGCCCCGGTTCTGACATATTCATCGTTGCCCGAAAGCTGCAAAGAACCCTCCTCATCCACCGTGTTAAAGCTGATGGCAGATATATTCATCTGGGACGTATCTCCCCTGCTCTGACCCGTCAGCGTGACCATATAAAGGGATTTTACATCCCTGAGCGTGATATAAAACCGGTCCGTATGCCCGCCGCGGAACATATAAGCCGTCTGGGACACCGCCGGCTGCCTTGACGTCGTTCTTCCGTTCGTATCCGTATCGGTGTCGTGCTGCACCGCCTTTCCGTAATAATTGTACATGGCATCCACGATGTCAAAGGTCTCCTTTGCCGGCGTGCCGTCGAGCTTGATATACTCGACCGTCATCTTCATCTCGCCGTAGAACTGGGATGTATCCTTCGCATATTCCTCAATGCTTAAGCAGCAGAGGATATTGAGCTCGTTGGTCTTTGCCGTGACAGGCACATCCACCGCAATCTCGTCTACCATCCGCCCGATCTTATCCGAGCTGGTCTCCTTCTTCTGTGCATCGTCCAGATAGCTCTGGGTACCGATCCAACCGTCGTTTGGCAAAGCGCTGTGCTCCACCACATACGTCTCGTTAAAGCTGCTCCCCGACTGGCGTACCACACTGATCTCGTCGATTTTCAGCTTATCGTCAATGACACTGTCCTCCTGCACCTGCTCAGGAATAATCCGCACCGCCGTGACAGCGCCGTAATCCTTGTTCGTGCCAATCGTAAAGGTCTCGACATTTCCGGTTCTGAACCGGTCACCCTCCAGCTGCGTGTTCGCCAGCACAACCGAGGACGCGCCGTTTTCAAACAAAAGCTGGAAGTAGAAGTTGTTCTCCGAGCCGCAGTCGCCGTTTCCGGAAAGATCGACCGCCTGATCGGACACCTGTACCTTGACGGTATAGGTTTCTCTCCTCTTGTCAAACCCAAAGTCCTGAAGGCACTCCTCATAGGTCATGCTGTAGGTGAGATCGGCATACTGCTCCTCCTCCACCTCCTGTGCGCCCTTGGTCTTAAATTTCCATGACACGGTATCACTGCCTGCCACCAGCAGCGAATCCGGCAGATAAGTGCCTGTGGAGCCGTCTCCGTCGTCTCCCCCATCGTTCGTCCCGTCTATCGTTCTTCCCTGGATATTCAGGATATTGATGCCGGTGTATTCCCGGTAAAAGCGCACCTCACTGGTCAGAGTCGTATCCCCGTTTTTGGCGCTCACCGAAGTCCACTCTGCCTTCGGCGCCGTGAGGGTATCCAGAACCCAGATCTGCAGCCCGTTCGTCTGCCACTCATCCGTACCCGACTCAAGCCTGTACTGAGCGTTGGTAAACTGATCCACATCCGCCGCCTCCACGACATAATAGAGCGTGTTGCCCGGACACATGCCCGCCAGATAGCCGAAATTGCCGGTCGGCGCATCACTCGAATACCAGAAGCCGTAATAATCCATCGCCTTATCCTTTAAGGAAACCCACGCCGTGTTCGCCGTCATGCCCGCCATATTCGTATAGGTCAGCTGCATCTGGACATCCGCCACGGTGCCGGCCCGCACCGTGCTGTCCGTCGTGACACCGACCAGATACTTCTTCGTTTTCCAGCCGGCAGGCGCCAGATCGGATTCCTCCTCCGGCTTTGAAAGCTGGAGAACCGTCTCCTCCCCTGCCTTCAGCTCAATGCCGTATTCCGTCTCCGCCCTCTGGTAATAGACAGGAACGCCCGAATAGCTGTAGGATAAAAAGGCTCCGTCCGCCTTTACCGAGACGTTCACATCGTCCGACATGTGATAGATGGCAAAGCAACGGATCGTCAGAGAGTCCTGCTCGCTCGCAGTCGTCCTTGCCTGCCGTATCCGCGATGAGGCGGAAGACTTCTTCATCCCGCAGGCGTTAATCGACATCGCATTCCCGACAATAACGGACGCACTTTGCACCGTTGCCAGTCCCGGAATATTCCCCGCAAAAAACAGACTCTGCCCATTCTGTGCGACGCCCGCAATGTCCGTCGTATTTATACCGTTGTCGGCAGCCCATTTTAACGCATTTGTCACCACCGGCAGATAAATGATATGCGGTTTTTCGTTGACATCTGTATAGACAAGCTTGAGCGCCAGATCTTCTATGTACTCCGCGCCCCGAAGGGACGCCTTGTTCCGGTATGTCAGACACTCAAGCCCCGCCTGCGGCTGATCGGCAATGTCGATCCGAAAGCCGTAACAGTCATTGGTTTGCGGATCATACTTGGCAGCCTCGCCAAAATCCGTCGTCTTCAGCGTCAAATAAGGATTGGGCTTGTAGGTTTCCTTTCCCTTTGCATCCTTGACGGTAATACCGCCAAAGTTCTCGATCACGTCCAGCGCCCACGAGAAGGTATAGAACCCCCCGTCCTGACTGGCGTTTTGAAACTTTACATCCGCCAGCAGCGTTCCCGTAAAGTTGGCAAAATAGTCCTTGGAAAAGCCGCCGACCATGTTGATACCGCGAACCCTGTCCACCTCGTAGATCCGAAGTCCCTGACAGGTCCACTCGTTGGATGTCTTAGCCGCCGCATTGTATCTTGTAAAGAACTCCACATTGGTGATCTGGTCGATCTTTTCCTTTGTGTGAAACACGACCTGGTTGTTCGTGCCACTCTGCATGGGAGCTGTTGCGGTCGAGCCCACCGGTGCGGCATTTTCCACATCCGTATAGCTCATGTACTCCTTGTTGACCGCCTGCGCATCCACGCCGTATTTGCGGGAGTATTCGTTCAGCTCCTCCATACCCTCGGCAAAATCCCCCGCTTTCGGAAAGACATAGATCGAGCGGTCCTCCCCGCCGGATTTGTAGGAAATGATAAAGAAGGAGATGTTGTCTCCCGCCTTCGTCCCCGTCGTGAGATCCAGGATATATGTATTGTCCTCCGCCTTTAATCCGTGCTGCTTGTTGTAGGCCGCTTCCTCTGCCTTCTTTCTGGCTTCCTCCTCTGCCTTCTTTTTGGCCTCTTCCTCCGCTTTCTTTCTGGCTTCCTCTTCAAGCCTTTTTTTTGCCTCCTCAAGCTCTTTTTCCCGCTTCTTAGCTTCCTCCCAATTTCCTCCATAGATTCCAGAACCGCCGGTACCGCCAGTGCGCGCCGCCTCTGCCTGCATAGGGTGAAGCAGCGCCGTCCCAAGACACAGCCCCGCCATTGCCAACAGCCGAAGTCCCGGCATGATCCTCCTTCTGCTCTGTTTTTTCCCTATCAAAGAACCGTTTCCATTTTTCATCTTGTTCATCCCTCTATACGACTGTACGAAATCTGCCAAATGTCTCTACCAATAATACATCGCAGGCTGCGAATCCGTTGCAGACGACCCACTTTGTTTTTCACTTCCCGGCTACGGTTTGCCTGCCTGACTCTGCCGTGCCCTGTCAGGTTTTACCTTACGCTGCACGACTCAGCCTTGCCCGCCGCGTGCGTATCGCGTGCTCAGGCTGTATGGCTCTTTTTCCTGCGGTTTTTATTAAACTCGATGAGCTGTTCAATCGTGATCTCCAGCACAGTCTCTTCGCTCTCGATAAAATCATCCATCGGATTGTCCGGCTTTTCGGTATCTTCCTCCTGATCGAGCTCGAGAATCTTGAAAATATCAAAGGAGCCATCGTCATCGTCATCCTCGTCATCCTCATCGTCTTCAAAATCCTCGTCG
>JAFUZE010000232.1 GCA_017476765.1 Lachnospiraceae bacterium | reverse complement strand
TTGGCTGATTCTTCCGTTTTTACTGCTTTTGGTTGTGTTGTTACACGTTCTGAATTTTTCTCTCGGAGCCTCGCTTCTGCTCGGCATCCTTTGAATTTTCAGGGTTGCATTACTGTTTATTTGTCAAGGTACTTCTGTTGCCTTCGTGTTTTCATCGCTTACGGCAACTCTGATATCATATCACACGCCGTATTCTCTGTCAACACTTTTTCAAAAAAGTTTTTGCTTTTTTGTTTTTCACCACTCTTCGCGGTAGATTTTAATCATATCACTTTCATCGCCTATTGTCAATAGTTTTTCTTTAAGGCGAAAAAAAGGAATCTCGAACGAGTCAAGACTCTTTATTTCAGTAGATATGAAACGCAGAAAGAGGGATTTGAACCCTCGCGCCGCGTGAGCGACCTACACCCTTAGCAGGGGCGCCTCTTCAGCCTCTTGAGTATTTCTGCGAACTGAACTTTATCCTCTACCAATATAAAGTTTCGGCGTCTCACATGGCTTTGCATCCGCCATCTTTCCTGTGACGCAAGAGTTATTATACTTTAGAAAAGGACATTTGTCAACCGGATTTTATACGGAAATTATTTCATTCCGCTTATAACAGTTATGCCTTGCAGAAATCATAACCATTTTAATGGAAAAGCGTAAATAAATTCTGCAAAAAACAAGTTGAATTTTGCAAAATTCCGGCATATGGATGCATGTATCCTATATAATTGCTATTTAGATGTGATACGGCATTCTAAACTTATGATGGAGGTTTTGTTCTTATGAAAAAGATGTTTACGAAGCGACTATCTGCGTACATGCTGGCGGCATTGGTCATCACCATTGTTGTCATTTTTGTGTTTCAGACCTTTGTGACGCAGAGCAGCAACACGTCACAAAGCCTGGAGAAACTGCAGACGGTAAAGGAGAAATTATCGGACAATGACGAGGAAATCACAAGGCTCACCAACAATCTGGGGGAGAACAATCTGGCAAAGACCCATGCGTTTGCCGATTTGCTCGCCAGTGACCCGTCCTTACTCGCGAACCAAAGCAGTCTGGATGCTCTCTGTGAAAGACTGATGGTAGACGAACTGCATGTGATTGATGCAAACGGAATCATTACACATAGTACGGTATCTGCATATATCGGTTTTGACATGGCCAGCGGGGAGCAATCGGCAGCATTTATGGTCATTCTGGACGACCCGTCGATCGAGATCGTGCAGGAACCGCAGCAGAACGCCGCAGAAGGAACAGTCGTTCAGTATATCGGCGTTGCAAGAACCGATGCAAAGGGCTTTGTACAGGTGGGCATCCGTCCTGAGATTCTGGAGGAAACACTCGCAAGCACAGCCATTGATGTTGTTTTAAGGGATTTTGATTTTGGTGACACCGGTTATGTATATGCAATCGATTCGGCAACCGGTGAAATTCTGGCTCACCCGAATGCAAATTTAATCGGAACCTCCGCCAAAGACTCAGGCTTTTCTGATTCCGCAGGCGGCGGAAAGGGCCGAATCCGCGTGGACGGCACAAGCGGCTACTATGTATCAGAGGTATATAATGACATGGTAATCGGAACCTTTATGCCGGCACGCGAATATTACCGGACAAGGACAAACCAGACTGTAGTCGTTTCCGTCAGTCTGTTTATCGTCTTTCTGATTCTTTTAAATGTCATCAACACGACGGTGGACAAGAGAATCGTGAGCGGAATCAATAATATCGGTAATTCCATGCAGAAAATCGCAGAGGGCAATTTTGACATTACGGTCAAAGAAAACGGGAATCCGGAATTCGTCCGGCTGTCCGACAGCATCAATAAAATGGTATCCGGAATTCATGACAGCATGGACAGAAACGAGCAGCTTTTAGAGCAGCAAAAGTCGGATATGGAAAACAACCTTCTTCTTATTGATAATATCAAATCCGCCTGCCAGAATCTGGAGAGCGTCTCATCCGCTACCATGACCGGTGCAGATGAGATTTACAACGGAACGGAAGAACAGAAAAAGGCAGTCACAGATCTGAAACAGGTCATGACCGGTCTGGCAAACGAGCTGAACAACAGCGCGGACGAGACAATGAAGGTAACAACTACTACGGAGACTGCCGTGAGCAAAATCATGCAGACGCAGTCCCAGATGCAGGAGCTGAGCAACTCCATCCACAATATCAGCGAGATTTCCATGCAGATCGAGAAAATCATTGATGAGATCAATTCGATTGCAGGACAGACAAACCTGCTTGCGCTCAATGCTTCGATTGAGGCAGCAAGAGCCGGAGAGACCGGACGAGGTTTTGCTGTTGTAGCGACGCAGGTCGGAGAGCTTGCAGCCCGAAGCGCACAGGCGGCTAAGGAGACAAACGACCTCATCACAAGCTCCATTCAGGCGGTTGAGGGAGGAAAAGCCATCGCCGAGAGCACTGCCGAAGCCTTTAATTCCGTTGTGGATGTCATCGGAAAGGTCGATACGGATGTGGAAGCAGTTGCAGGCATGGTTCGTGAAAATGTGAACGTGGTATCACAGGCAGTCGATGAGATCGAAAAGATTGCAAAAGTCGTAGATACCAATATCGAAATTTCCCAGAACAGCAAACAGATTTCTTCCGATATGGCAGAAATCACAAGCCGGCTGATGGGAATCGTCCAATCCTGATAAGCAGCTGCATTTTGCTGTAGGCATACAGCACATCGGAGCATAAACAATAAGCCCCCTGTCACAGAAACCGCAAATCATCCAAGCGGTTTAGGCAGGGGCCTTATTTTATATTATTTTGTATATTTCATATATGCCAAAGGCAGTTAAACAGGTAAACGCTTACGGCAGACTTATTCGCTCCGGTATTCCAGGATCGCCGTCTCATACAGATTGTTCCCATCCTTATCAACAACAACGATGACAGGGAAATTCTCGACCTCGAGTCTGCGAATCGCCTCTGTTCCGAGATCCTCATAGGCAACCACACTGGACGCTTTGATTGCCTTAGAAAGCAGTGCGCCCGCACCGCCTACCGCCGCAAAATAAACCGCATCATTTTTTACAATCGAATCAATGACCGCCTGGGAGCGTTTCCCCTTACCGATGACACCCTTGAGTCCCAAATCAAACAGACTTGGCGCATATTTGTCCATGCGGCTTGCCGTTGTCGGTCCCGCCGACCCGATCGGTCTTCCCTCCCTCGCCGGAGAGGGACCCATATAATAGATGAGATTTCCTTCCATCGGTATCGGAAGCGGTTCTCCTTTCTGCAGCGCCTCATACATTCGCTTATGTGCAGCATCCCTCGCCGTGTAAATCGTTCCCGTTATATATACATAATCGCCTGCATGAAGCTTTGCAATCTCTTCTGCCGAAACCGGCGCTTTTATATATTGATCCATGTTATTTTCCTCTTTTCGTTATCTGCTTATAATAGGATAGGATTGCGGGAGTGCGAAGCACGAAGCAATCCGCGTAATCAGTTTTGACCCTCGAATCATAATATGAATTTGCGAAACTCCCTATCTGTCTGTATAGATGTTGGCATCCCGATGCCGCAAATCATAGTTCTCAGACTGCAACACTGTATCTTCTGCCTCTCCGTCTCGGCATTCCTGTGCCGGAAGCTACAGCTCACGGACTGCATGTCTGTTTACATGACAGCAGATGTTGACTGCCACCGGAAGACCTGCAATGTGAGTGGGATAGGTATTGATATTGACCGCAAGGGCTGTCGTTGTGCCCCCGAGTCCGCCGGGACCAATGCCGGATTTGTTGATCTTATCGAGCAATTCCTGCTCCAGCTGTGCTACATACGGAATATCGGAACGCTCCTCTACGCTGCGGGTGAGTGCCTTTTTTGCCATAAGCGCACACTTTTCAAACGTACCGCCGATGCCGACACCGACTACCATCGGAGGGCAGGCATTGGGTCCGGCATCCTTTACCGCCGTGAGAATCGCATTTTTTACTCCCTCTATACCGTCCGCAGGCTTTAGCATAAATATCCTGCTCATGTTCTCCGAGCCGAAGCCCTTCGGTGCCACGATAATTTTTACCTGATCGCCCGGCCTTATCTCATAATGAATGATCGCCGGTGTATTGTCCTTCGTATTCTCCCGAAGAAGAGGGTCTGCCACAACCGATTTTCGCAAAAAGCCCTCGGTATAACCCTGCCGCACTCCTTCGTGAATGGCATCCTCCAGACAGCCTCCCTCAAAATGAACCTCCTGCCCAATCTCCATAAAGATCACCGCCATCCCTGTATCCTGACAGATCGGAATCATATCCTCCCGTGCAATCTTCAGATTATCCTGCAGCTGGCTCAGCACCTGCTTTCCCAGCGGCGATTTCTCGCTGTCACAGGCATTTTTTAAGGCTCTGTCCATATCGTCTGTCAGGTAATGATTTGCCTCGATACACATTTCCCTGATGTTGTCTGTGATCTTTGAAACGTGAATTGTTTTCATGGAACCTTCCTCTCTCCTACGACATTTCTGCCAAACATTAAGCCTATTATAATATAAAGCGGGCGTGCTGCGCAATGTACTTTCCCTTTTTTGTACAGCGGCACAGAAAATTGCGTTACTATTCACGGCTCACTGCGCATTTACTGCGCAGTGAAGCCCAGGTACGGTACAATTGCCGGCATATCGCCCATCGCCGCAGGCGATTTTGCATGAGCGATATGCGTTACCATTCGCAGACGGTCAGACCGTGAATGGTAACAAAACTGCCGCAGCCATACCGCTTCAGCTTACCGGATCTGCCTTCTCCAGCTTAATCCGCAGGCGGTAGTGCGGGAACGTGCGCATCTGCTTTTCACTGAGCACATCCTCATACCGGTATATCGACAGCAGCAGACCGGTCAGAACCGCATTCGACAATGCCGACCACAGTCCATAGGACATGAACGGCATACACATCTGGGTTAACGGACAAACTCCAAAGTCGGACAGTGCATAGATGACGCTGCGCAAAAACAGCTCTAGCGCACATGCCGTACCAATCATCATCGCCAGCTGGTTTTTCTGCTTGAAGGAAATCGCAAACACCCTGACAAAGAAAAACAAAAATGCCGCACAGACCAGTATCCCGACAATCGCTCCGAAATACGCAAAAATGCCGATCAGGATAAAATCATTGTATGCATTCGGCAGCTTATCCCCAATCATTTGTGCGCTCCCCGAAAGTCGGATGCCGGAAAGGATGTCCCGAATCTGCATAGCGGTATAGCCTGCCTCTTCCGCATATGCCTCGGGATGAATAAATGCCTTCAATCTGGCAGCGCGGTAGCCGTAAGCGCTGTTTGGAGCATTCAAGATTCGAAGGATCCGGATCACAGGCGCTCCAATTGCAAACATCCACATCAGGACGGTCTTAAGCAAACCTTTCCTTCCAAACCATCCTTTTAAAAATGCAACGGTAAAAAGCATGAGCATAAGAATATAAAACTCAAAGATTTTTGTTGCGCCCGGAGCTTGAAGCATGAGGAAGGCTGCAGGCAGTGCAAGGGCAACTGACTTGACAAAGCCTGCCGCTCCCTGATTGCGATATCGAAACATGCAGGCTGCATAAAGCGGGTAAAACAGTACCGTAATATGATAAAACAGCGTAAATCTTGCATGGTAATCAAACGGCACTCCGAAAAAAACGGATGCAAAAATCACCGCATACCATGCCATGCACAATCCCAATGCATGCTTGTATAGGAAAGAATAATCCATATAGCACACAAGTGCCATCACGCCCAGACCAATCAAATTATAGATAATGGAACGCATAAGGTATTCATTTTGCACCACTTCATTTTGAACATCGGCAAACATGACTGCCTGCATCACGATTCCGACGACAGTCAGAAACAGAATGGCGAATATGACGCTCACGCACAGCTTCGGTCTGTGTACCCGGTCGAGTGCCACGCCGGCTTCCACAGGGTCTCCCATCTGTGCGACCGCAGCCTCCTCCGCCTCCTTTTGTTCCATGCCGCATCTGACATAGTCCTCCATCTGCTCCTCGATGTGCGCCCGGTATTCCTCCTCAATCATCGGGTGTGCTTTCCTGCAGCGAATCTGCTCGGTAAGTGTGCTTAAGTATTCGTTCATCTGCATAGGGCAATCCCTCCTAACACATTTGTTACCGCATTCCGGTACTCCTCCCACTCTTCGATCTTTCCGCCGAGGAAGCGCCTGCCGCTTTTCGTAATGCTGTAATATTTGCGCATTTTCCCTCCCGCTTCCTGTTCGTAGAAGGTCAGATAGCCCTTCTCCACAAGAGAATGCAGAAGCGGATAGAGCGTTCCCGCTTTCATCTGAAACACCTGATTGGATTTTTTGTCAAGCGCATCAATCATCTCGTAACCGTACATGTCCTTCTCTGTGAGCAGCTTCAGCAAAAGCATACTCGTACTGCCTGAAATCAGGCTCTTGTCTACTGCCATTTTTCATCCATCCTTTCGCAACCAACATAGAACTATTCTGCAGATTTTCTACATCAGCTTATTTCGCACGGAAACCATATATTGCTCTTCTACATATATAGATTTCCTATATATAGATTATCTATATAATAGCACCACGGAAATGCTTTGTCAAGCCTATGCGTAAATTCTTTAAAGAAACACTGATTAAGTGTTTCCCGCGCGAAATTCGCAGGCACAAAGTGCCTTTCCACAGCGAATTTCTGCGCATCCATGCGGAGCAATCTAAGGAAAAGCTGATTTAATCAGCGTTTCCTTAAGTATCTCTATATTGTCACAAATGGAGAATGGTTAAGACATAAACGGTATCGGAATGCCGTGGGACAGATGTCAGAACAGATAAGAGCCGAATCGGGAAATCCTTTTACTTTTCGCTCCTTCTGATTCCCCATCCGGCTCTTCATCATAAATCTGACTTCTATTGAAACATATATGAAAATGAAAAGAGAAAACCGCCCAAAATCCGACAGCCGTGTATATGTGCTCCCGATTGCTTACATCGACTGCGAGCAGGAGAGCATATTGCGCAGGTCGGACGCAACCGCCATGATGTCATCTATTTTTTCAACCAGATACCGCAATCTCTGGCGTTCCGTATCATCGATGACACCATCCCTCAAAATTGCGATGAGTTCCTTGGAAACCTGATCCATATCCTGTGCGGAATTAAGAAACGATATGGCTATACGATCCAGATTCGCCGCCTGCTCCACACGGTAATCATCCCTTAAAAGGAGATCGGTCGAGACATGAAAGAAATTGCTGAGCGCAACGACCATATCGATATCCGGCTCAGAAACCCCGAGCTCCCATTTCGAAATTGTCTGCCTGCTCACCTTGAGTGTCTCCGCCAGCGTCTCCTGAGAGCATCCCTTCTGTGCCCTCAAATATTGTATTTTTTCACAAAACTTCTCCATTTTGCGCCTCCTCATACAACCTTTTTTAATTTGCAAAACTACCTACTATTTTAAAATAGTCTGCACCTTCTGTCCACCACTGCGGCATGGCAGTCACGCAACGGAGCGTTGCGGAATTTGTTGCTTACTGCGCTTCACCCAAACGGAACTCATACTTCTTTTCTCTGGGATTTTTATACCCTTGAAATTTCTCTGCTTCGGCAATCATTGTTTCTCCCCACAGATAGAATCGCTGAGCAACTATTTTTAATCTATTTTAACAGCTTGCTCTGCAATAGGATTCCCGATGTAAAAAAAACCGCATACGTTGTCATTTTTACGATTTTTTCAAGAGGTACTTTGCTGAATGTTATACTTGACTTTTGCAGGCTTTCTATGCAACAATCTTTGTATGGGAGTAACGATTCAGAATCAGGGGCTGAATAATTATAGTGAACGAATTAAATTCGTTTACTATGCATAATACAATTTACACACAGAAAGGATGGAATAGCAAATGACTACAACCGAAATCATCAACAAGCTGAAGGAAGGAAACGAGAAGTACCTCACCGCCACGCAGAACGGAGGAGATATTTCACCGGCAATCCGCAAGGACACAACGGACAATGGACAGCATCCATATGCCGTAGTAATTGCATGCTCGGATTCCCGCGTCATTCCGGAGAATATTTTTATGACAGGAATCGGCGAACTGTTCGTAATCCGCGTAGCCGGTAACGTCATCGCAGATCATCAGCTCGGCAGTATCGAATATGCCGTAGATCATCTGGGAAGTCCGCTCGTGCTCGTGCTCGGACATACACACTGCGGTGCAGTCGGCGCAGCAATCAGCGGACACGCAGAGTCCTTCATCAAGACATTGACCGATGAGATTAAGAAAGCAATCGGGGATGAGACAGACGAGCGCAAAGCTTCCTGCCTCAATGTAGAGCGCAATGTGAAGCTGATTCGTGAAAAGCTTCCTTTGGAAAACTACACGGTTGCCGGTGCGGTTTACGATATTGAGAACGGCAAGGTAGACTGGCTCGACGTATAAAAGACGGGCGACGGTGTGCACGCAGCTTTCTTTGCAGTGTATCCGATCAACAATAGAAATTCCCAGACATAGGATATCCCGGGGGATTCAGGGATGACATATGACTGGGAATTTTTTCTATTTTTATATCTTTTATATCGGGATTTTTTCTACTGGAATTTTTTCTATACAAGTACTTTTCTGAAGTTCTTTTTCCCGCGTTTTACGACCTTTCCGTCTCCTGAAAAGGCATCCTTTTCATAGGTCTTACGGATATCCGTTACCTTTTCACCATCGACGCTGACTCCGCCCTGCTCCACGGCGCGGCGTGCCTCGGACTTGGACGGAACAAGACCGGACTTTACGAGAACCGTCACGATATCGATGCTGCCATCCGTAAAATCATCATCGGTGAGAGTCGCTGTCGGCATCTCCGCTGCTGTTCCGGTCGAGAAAAGCGCTCTCGCACCATCCTGCGCTTTCTTTGCCTCCTCCTCGCCGTGTACCAGCTTGGTAAGCTCATAGGCAAGAATCTCCTTAGCCTGATTGAGCTGGCTTCCCTCCCAGCTGTCCATCGCATCGATCTGATCGAGCGGCAGGAAGGTAAGCATGCGAATACATTTGAGCACATCCGCATCCGCCACATTTCTCCAGTACTGGTAAAACTCAAACGGGGAGGTCTTATTCGGGTCAAGCCATACGGCGCCCTTCTGCGTTTTGCCCATCTTCTTGCCCTCGGAATTCAGTAAAAGAGTGATGGTCATTGCGTACGCATCCTTGCCAAGCTTACGGCGAATCAGCTCTGTACCTCCGAGCATATTGCTCCACTGGTCGTCGCCGCCGAACTGCATATTACAGCCGTACTTTTGGAACAGCTCATAGAAGTCGTAGCTTTGCATGATCATGTAGTTAAACTCAAGAAAGCTAAGTCCCTTCTCCATTCTCTGCTTGTAGCACTCTGCGGTCAGCATGCGGTTGACACTGAAGTGCGGTCCCACCTCGCGCAGCAGTTCCACATAATTGAGATCCAAAAGCCAGTCGGCATTGTTGACAAGCAGCGCTTTATCATCGGAAAAGTCGATAAATTTGCTCATCTGTTCCTTGAAACAGTCACAGTTGTGCTGAATCTGCTCCTTTGTCATCATCTGGCGCATATCGCTTCTGCCGGATGGGTCTCCGATCATGCCTGTACCGCCGCCGACAAGAGCGATTGGCTTATTGCCCGCCATCTGCAGTCTTTTCATCAGGCAGAGAGCCATGAAATGTCCTACATGAAGGCTGTCTGCAGTCGGATCAAAGCCGATGTAAAAGGTCGCCTTTCCGTTGTTGATCAGTTCCCGGATTTCGTCTTCGTCTGTCAGCTGAGCCAAAAGTCCTCTCGCCTTCAGTTCTTCAAAAATTTTCATTTTGTTTTTCTCCTTTCTTTATACAGGCATGAATTTTCAATGTAACCCCTCTGCCTATTCTTTTCCGTCTGTGCAAATGAGCACCTCGTGCGTCCCGCACTCGGTCGCATTGCGCGTCATAGACGCTTGCGAAAAAATTCATGCAAGCATGAATTTCCGCAAGCATCCATGACTTTGCTCATTTGCGCAAAAAAGCCTCATCCGTCATATCCGAAGATATAAAGGACGAGGCTAAAATCCCGTGTTACCACCTTACTTCATAGACAGCTCACACTGTCTACCTTATCGAGTACCTACGATACTCTAGCATTTTAACGGGTGCAGGTTCCGTCACAGCCTACTGATCCGTCATCGTGCGCATGTCCGCTAAAATCACCGTATTCATGATTTCATGCGGCTGTAACGTCTTATGACAGGACGTTTGGTGTGCAGCTCAAAGAGGTATTCGTAAATAGCTTCCCGCGCACTTCTCATCGACCAGTTACTTTCTGTTCGTTTCACTAAATACTACTTATTCTTATCATTGCCTTTTCGAAATGTTTGATTATGCAAGGGCAAAAGCCCTCCGATAGTGTAATTTAAGCACAAATATCCGAATCTGTCAACCGGTAACCGTTTTTCAGAAAAGGGCAAACCATCGTCTTTTCCAAACCTGCAACTATCTTTTTTCAAATCGTAATACCGTTTTGCACCAGCAGCTCCTTTAAACGATCAATCTCCGAATCCTTCTCCATGATTATCCGGTTTTTCTCGTCTGTAACATGTTCCATCTCCTTTGTAATACGTTCCTTTTCCTTTGCAAGATCATCAATCGCCTTCTTATATGTGTTCTGAGTACGATAAAAATCCTGTCGGGCAAGACATCTCTGCCGGATTGCCTTGTCTGCACTAAGCTCGAACATTGTCTCTGCTATCAATTATATTTACTCTTTACAGCGGAGAAGTCACTGCCATTATCATTGCAGATCCTCGACACCTCCTTCCCCGCCATATGTTCCCGGATGATTCAGAGAAAATGTGACCTCACTCTCTCCGCTCACGTTGACGGAAACTTCAAACGTAAGGTAACCCAAATAAGGATTTTTTTCAGATTCTGCATCAATACCCTTCCAAATCATCAGGATTGCATCTCCGCTTTGCACATATTGAATCTGATGAAATACGAGTTCCTCCGAAATCTCACCGCTTACATCCTCCGGAATGGGCAGTCCGGCGATTTCCGTATCCTTTTCGGCATCGTATACATGAATGATGCGGTCACTTTCGCTGACATCAATCCGCACCTTTTCCCTTGCCTGAGATACGATGTCCTCCATCTCAAACGGAATGAGTTCCATATGCCCGGTATCATAACCGTGAAGCACATAGCAGAGCTTCTCCAGAACATTTCCCTCCGATGCCTGCGATGGATACGAAAAGAGCAGATTCCCGTTTTTCGTCCACATAAGCCTCGGTCGGCTGTTTTCAAATCCCGTATAGAACCACGGCTCATACACAAAGTTCCAGTTATCATCGCCGCCAATCTTATCATTCAAAAGGATTCCGTAACTCCCATATTCCTCGCTGATAATTCCATATGCCTCGTATCTGCCGGAGGGTTCCTCTGCCATCTTGATCAGAATATCGGCGTTCTCTTTAAATTCTACCGTATTGCTCCATGCATAGGCATTGGAAAGTCCGGCATTCCCTGCAACGCGCGAAATTACCTCAGACATCTCTTCGTCCATGCCGCCGCTATCCGGCATTGTCCGTATCCCATTTCCGTTTGACGCAGCGCCGGTTCCCTCTTCTTCCACACTCCCATAATTTTGCGGAATCCATATCCAGTCCGAACGCATCATTGATACCATCTGCACATCCCCACTCTGCACAAACTCTATCTTTACATCCACAATTCCATCCGACGCGTCATCCGAAACGGCACTCAATCGTACCCTTTCATCATCCTCGGAGAGATTCAACAAAAATCTCGCTGCGCTTATCGGATCAAACAAATTCTGATACATGCCCGAGCTGCTCAAAAGAGCATTGCTGTTTAATGCCTCTCCTAATCCGTTTTGGGTATAATCCATCGGAGTGCCGTTGATCTCATGGGGATAGGCTGCATCAAATTCGTCCCGGGATGAAATGTCATCATTATAAAGCAGCTCCTCCGAAGTGACTCTGTATTTTCCGTCCGCTTTTTCAAATGACAGCTTTTCATGCCATGCCGTCACATGAGGGTCCGACGTAATCGCATAATAGACAATATCCGCCTGCAGCTTCGCGTCATCCTGATACGAGATAATATATCCCATTGACGCCTCCTCCCACATCGGCCACGGACTGGAAAATCCAAAAGAAGAATACTCCTCTTCCTTAACGAGCAGCTCTCTTTCCTCCAGAGATTTCTGCACCTCTTCTGTTGAGCAGTCTATCAATGTCTGGGCATCTTTGTCTGCAAAGGCATTCGCCCATGTCTCGATAAATGTCCGATTCTCCAAAGACGGCTCGTCCCCCTCTGCGGATTCTATACTGCTCTGAGCCGTATCCGGCTCTGCACCTGACTCTGACGGTTTTGCAGGATTCGTCAGGAAGCATGCCGCCAAGGCAACGCACGCCGCTACTCCGGTGACCACAATCCAGAAGGGTGGTTTCCTGTAATTCAGCACCGTTTTTATTCTCGTCTTTACCCCGACCTCTCCAAAAGCAAGAGGATAAGCAAATACTATTTTTCGATGAAGGCTGCAAGACAAGAGCGCATTTGCGTATGCTTTCTTTTCCGCCATGCTATATGCCGAGATTACCCTTTCATCGCATGCCAGCTCCGTATCCTTGCAGAAAAGAGCATAGGATAGCCAGACCAGAGGATTAAACCAATGCATCCCCAGCAGGAGATATCCCATCGCCTTCCACCATTGATCTCCACGCCTTAAATGCGCATTTTCATGCGCCATCACATAATTCATATCCTTCTCATCCATCGATGACGGAAGATATATCCTCGGACAGACAACTCCGAGAATGTATGGTGTTTCTACTGCGTCACAAAACCATGCCCCCTGATCTCCCGGTACAGCTTCCGCTACCTTCCGGCGAAGCCGCAGATATCCGATAAGCGCATACAGTAACAGCAGCCCTGCACCGACCAGCCACACGACGCTTGCAATATATGTCCACAGCTGCACCGGATTTACGCTTGCCGCAGAATTTGCAGCAGGCGGATCGATGATAACGGGATGAACTTCGTGATCCATAACAGGAGCCTCGCTGTTCAATACCGGCTGATATTGCTGCAGTACAACGCTAGGGCTGACGGCTTCTTCGCTTGGAATCAAGCTGAACGCAGCCTCTATGGAAAACGGACAGGCAAGCCGAAGCGCCACAAGCCCCCACAAAAGACAAAGCATCCACTTCGGTGTCCGCCTCATAACAAAACGCAGCGCAATCACCGCAAGAATCAGCCAGCTCGCCGAAATGCTCATATTCAAGACTTTGATAAAAATTTGTTCCATAGCTACTCCTCCTGCGCATCCTCTATCATTTTTCTGATCTGTGCAGCCTCCTTCGCAGACAGCCGACCGCCTTTTGTAAACGCTGCAATAAATGCCGGAAGAGACCCGTCGAATGCATCATCGACAAACTGCCTGCTCTGAAGAGAATAAAACTGCTCCCTTGAAATCAGCGATGTAACGGTACCCTTGTTATTCACAAAAATTCCTTTATCGCACAGCTTCCTGATTACATTATGCGTTGTTGTCCTTGCCCATTTAAATTCCTCTTCCGTCATTTTTACAAGCTCGTGACTGGTTATCGGCTCATGCTCCCATATCATATCCGCAAATCGGCTCTCAATCACACCCAGCTGTATCTCTGCCATATTCCCAACCTCCTTATGCTACTTAAAATCAGATCATCAACCAAAAGCATCCCAAGACTATTGCTAATAGTCTTATAGATAGACTATCGCAAATAGTCTCGTTTGTCAATAGGAAATAGAATCAATTACATCCGGTATATATCGGCTAAAATTTAGTCTCGTTTTTGTACCTTAGAGAGCGGTGCAATGAACGGAGCCATCTTGGAAAACTATGTGGTTGCCGAGATTAGGAAAACCTATTTGGGCTGTGTATGATGGCATGCTTGTTTTTGCACAAAAAATCCTGCCCAAGCATCGCTGGTATGTCGGGCTGAATGCTTTGACAGGATTCATTTAATGATTGGGCGGATGGCGCACCGGTGCAGCGATTCACAAATAGCTACACCAGCTTCTCGGCACCGATCATAAAGACTCCGGCAAGCAGAAGAATGCATCCGATCACATACGCCTTTGTCTTCTGCTCATAACCAAAACGGTAGCCGGTGTAAAACGCCAGCAGTACCGAGGACAGTATGATAATGCAAAAGACAATTGTCTGGCTGGCGACCGGAATGGACAAAAGCGAGAGTGCCAGACCGGTAATCATGGAATAGAATCCAAAATGAAACGATATCGCACCAATCTGCCGAAACGCAAGAGAGCTGATTCGCTTTTCGATAATGCTTTCATTTTTCCATGCACTCTTTGCCATATGAAGTGCAAGGAATCCGAAAATGACAATACTGAGCAGGGCGTTCATCGCATGGTGTTCCGCCGTAAACTGTAATATATTTAAGAGTCTGCCTATCAGGTTCCCCACTGCCAGGGAGATCAGCTGCCAGATACCGATCATCAGGCAGTTGACAGCCAGCCTGCGTCTGTCGATGCTCGCCAGAAGCGCCGATTTGCAGACAACAACGGCATAAAACTCCATAGACAGACCGACTGCAATCATAATGAGAAATACGATTCCCATTTCTTTCATCCTCTTTTCCGTTTGTGGCTTTTGTAATTATTTCACTGCGTCCGTTTTGATAATGAACTTCACGCTGCTCTTTGTGCCGCTCTTTGCTCCGGAGAAGGTCGTATAGCCCTCCCCTGCTTCCTTGACTGCGTCAACCTTGTCGAGGAGCGTCTGCAGATCCTCACCGAGTGCATCGGACAGCTTTTTGATACCGTCCTCATTGAACGTGACCATACCGTCCTTCAGCTCTGTTGTTCCGTCTTTCAGCGTTTTAACACCATCAATCAGCTGGCTCGTTCCTTTTGCAAGCTCTGATGCACCACTGCTCAGCTTCGCGGAATTTCCGTTCAGTGTCGATACGCCGTCCGAAAGCTTCTGCGCTCCGGAATCAAGCTGCGTAACGCCCTCCGCCAAATCCTTACTCTTTGTATTGAGCGTTCCGAGTCCTTTGTCGAGCTTACCAAGTCCTGACTGCAGCGCCTTCGTGCCGTCATATAGTCCGGTCACCTTCTTGCCTTTTGCGTTCGTGTAGCCGTTGATTCCCTTGTTCAGCGAGTCGGCACCGCCTGCCACCTGCTCTGCTCCGCCGGAAACCTTGCCGGCTCCGGTCGAAAGCTCTCCCGCTCCGGTTGACAAGGCAGCTGCTCCGTTAAGCAGATCGGAAGTACCTTTGGACAGGTCAGAGGCTCCCTTTGACAGGTCGGAGGCTCCCTTCGCCACATCGCCGGCTCCGTCCACCAGACTCTGCAAATTTCCGCTCAGATTCTGTGCCGTGGCAGCATCCTGAATGGTAGTCAGCGCTGTTACGGCTCCCTGTGCGCCGCCTGCCTGCCCTGCATATTGGGAAAGGTTTGCGGTATCTGTCTTAATCTTTGCCTGAAGCTCTGCAATCTTCGCATTTGCCGTCTGCGCTGCCTGTGCATACGCCAAATACTCTGCACTGTTTTCGGAGACGACTTTCATCATTGTTGCAGCCTGCGTCGCTGCCTGTATCTGCCCACTAAGCTCTGCGATATCACTCTCCAGCGCTGCGCCTGCTGCCTGTGCCGCCTGCTTTGCCGCTGCCGCGTTCGACGTGTTTTCGGCTATGCTCGCACCCATCGTCGAGAACATCGCATTTAATCCGCTCTGCAACTGCGTAAGTCCTGCACTCACCTGACCGGCACCCGTCGCCAAATCCTTCGCTCCGCTCGCCAGATCATTTGAGCCGGCGGAAACCTTACCTGCTCCGCTCTCAAGCTCCTTCGCTCCGCTCGCGAGATTCTTTGCTCCGCCTGCCAGATCCTTCGCTCCGCTTGCCAGATCCTTCGAACCCTTTGCAAGGCTCTTAGCGCCTGCTGCTGCGCCCGGACTGTCCTTTGTTCCCGCATAGCCTGCAACGAGCTGATCTGCGCCGCCCTTCGCATCAGAGGAGCCCTGCTTCAAATCACCGACACCCTTCGTCAGTGCAGGAACGGAAGCATTCAGCTTGCTCGTTCCGCTCGCCAGAGATCCGATTCCTGTTGCCAGCTGTCCGACACCCTGCGTATACTGACCGACACCGCTGCTGAGCTGATCTGCGCCGTCCTTCAAATCTCCGCTCTTGTCGTAGAGTGTGCCGACACCGTCGTCGAGCTTCTTAGAGCCGTCCTCCAGCTGATCGGCTCCGTCCTGAAGCTCCTCCATCGAAGAATCCAGCTCGTCGAGATCGAGATCGTCCGTCAGGCTCACATCGCTGAGCATATCGCTCATAATCATCGACATCGTCATATCGAGAGAAAAATCTGTTGCATCCGCTTCGATGAGCACATGCTCCGGAATCGTCACCTCGGAATCCAGCTTATCCTGATCAATGTTCAGGCTTTCCTTCAAGCCCGGAAACGCCAGACCGACTACCACATCATGATTCCCCTCGGAAATGACCCTGCCATTTTCCACTGTCACATTTCTGAAATGGTCTGTGGACAGAAGTGCGCCGCTGATGACCGTAAACGGCACATAGACCTCCTGCTGCTCACCACCCACAGTCACAGTCTGCTTCTCATTGTTCGTATAATCAAAGCGGATCGTCACATGTCCGCTCTTTCCTGCCAGCTCCTCCGGTGAAATCTCATTGCCGTCGAGCGTATAGGTGATCTTTAAAGTAACCGGAAGACTCTGGTCAGTCTTTCCCTGATAATAAATATCTGCTCCGTCTGCCTCCCAGGTAAGGCTGTTATCCGCACCTGTCTTGTACGTTTCATCGCCCTTGACGTTCTCGATATCCTTGAGTGTTGAGACATCCTCCAGCGTGGCAGCACCGTCTTTATTTTTGAGCCAGTCGCTGACGATGACCTCCGTCGCATTGCCCTTTGCATCCGAGATGACGTAGACCGTCTCCTCCTTATCGACATCGTCCGCTCCGGATGAGGTCTGCGCATCGATAACCTGCGTCAGTATCTCCTCACTGCTTTCCTCCTGTCCGCTCTCCTGCGCCTGTGTGTCCTCACCCTTCTCCGCACTTACATGATAGACCGTCGTACTTCCGGCAAGCAGTGTGACCGCCGTTACGACCGCTATTCCCTTTGCCAGCTTTCTCTTTTTATTGGAAAGATTTCTCGCTAAAGCTTCTCTCATTTCTCTTACCTTCATCGTATTCATCCTCCTTATGACCTAAAACTTAGATGATTGTGAAACTCCTTTCTCCTAATGTCAGGACCCCGAAACGTTTCACAGCTACCTAACCTTAATCTATGATTCTAATTTATGATCTGCTTTCTAACTAAATCGGACGTCTGTCGCTGCCTCTTACGCATGAACCTCTTTACTCCGAAGCTGCATACTCCCTGTTTTTTTCTCCCTCATACCCCAGGTCGTAACACAGATCAGCTTATCAAACAGCATAAGCATCGCCGGCAGCACCGTGAGCACGACGATCATACTGATGATCGCACCTCTTGACATGAGCGTACACAGGGAACTGATCATATCGATGTTTGAGTACACACCGACACCGATCGTCGCCGCAAAGAAGCTCAAGGCACTGACAAAGATGGACTGGATCGAAGTCTGGTGCGCCGTAAAGACCGCTTCCTTTTTGTCCGCTCCTGCCAGACGTTCCGTCTTGTAGCGGTTCGTCATCAAAATCGCATAGTCAACTGTTGCACCAAGCTGAATCGTACCGATGACGATCGATGCGATAAACGGAATCTCGGTCTTTGTATAAAACGGAATCGACATGTTGATAAAGATCGCAAACTCGATCACACTGACCAGAATGACCGGCAGCGAAATCGACCGGAACACAAGTGCGATGATAACAAAGATCACGCCGATCGAAACAGCGCTGACCACCTTGAAATCCTTGTCGGTGATTGTGATCAAATCCTTCGTACAAGGTGCTTCTCCGATGAGCATTCCGCTTTCGTCGTATCGTTTGAGTATCGCATTGAGTTTATCGCACTGCGCGTTGACCTCATCCGATGCGACCTTGTACTCGGAGCTGATCAGCATCAGCTGGTAGTTATCGTTCTGCAGCATTTCCTTCACATCCGAAGGGATGATATCTCTCGGAACGCTCGGTCCTAAAAGTGCGTCCATTCCGATCACGTTCTTGACACCGTCCACCTGTTTCATCTCCTCCGCCATCTCGGAGACTTCCTTCGGACTGAGTGCACTATCGACCAAAAGCATATGTGTCGTATTCATATCAAACGTCTCGCTCAGCTTCGTGTTTGCCACGATGCTGTCCAGATCTCTCGGAAGCGTCTCGTCGAGATTGTAATACACATCTGTCCGGAAATATCCGTATAACGCCGGAATCCAGATCAGTACAAACAACACGGCAATGACGATATAGCGCTTTACGACAAATTTGGAAATTCTGAATTCCGGAATAATTGCCTTGTGTCTCGTTTTCTCGACAATCCTGTCAAACAGAAGAATCATCGCCGGAAGAACCGTCACACAGCAGATGACACCGATCACGACACCCTTTGCCATGACAATTCCGAGATCCATTCCCAACGTAAAGCTCATAAAGCAAAGTGCGATAAAGCCTGCCACCGTCGTAACGGAGCTTCCCACGACCGACGTGATCGTCGCTGCGATCGCATCCGCCATCGCCCGCTGGTTTCCTTCCTTTGTACCTGCCTCACCCGGTGGGAGCAGACTCTTTTGTTCCTGATAGCTGTGCCAGAGGAATATCGAATAATCCATCGTGACACCTAACTGAAGCACTGCGGTCAGCGCCTGCGTAATGTAGGAAATTTCTCCCAAAAAAATGTTGCTTCCCAGATTGTAGACGATTGCCATTCCGATGCTGAGCAAAAAGAACAGCGGAATAATCGCAGAATCCATCGTCAGCGACAGCACGATCGTTGAGAGAATGACTGCAATGACCACATAAATCGGAGTTTCCCGGTTGGACAGATTTTTGGTATCCAGCACCACTGCCGACATGCCGCTGAGGAAGCACTGCTTTCCTGCAATGCGGCGAATCTCCTCAATCGCATCCATCGTCTCATCGGAGGACATT
>JAFUZE010000231.1 GCA_017476765.1 Lachnospiraceae bacterium | reverse complement strand
ATCCCAAAAGGCATACAGCACCTTTACCTGATCGGTCTCGCCGTATTGCAGAATCAGATCTGCTCCGTCTCTCTTTAACGTCACATCCTCCGGTCTGATGTCTTCCCCGAACAGAATCGTATCGAGGCTCTCCTCCGTGAGCCCGTACTCATAGACTGTATCCTGTCCGTCTCCACGGTGAAAGATATAGGTATCGTTTCCAAGTCCGCCATTCAGGAAATCGTTGCCCACTCCTCCGATCAGCATATCGTCCCCGTCTCCGCCGTCAAGATAATCGTCGCCTTCCTCTCCGTAGAGCACATCGTTGCCGTTTCCTGCCCAGATCGTGTCGTTTCCGCCCCCGCCGTAGAACGTTTCATTCTCATCGTATCCGAACGCCGCACCGTGTCCGGTGAGCTGATCGCCCTCCTCGGTTCCCGTTACGGCGCTCAGTATCTGCTTCATCGTCCCGGTATCCCAAACCGTTCCGTCCGCAAACTGCACTCGCCTTATCGCATTTGTTCCGCTGTTATCCCAAAAGGCATACAGCACCTTTACCTGATCGGTCTCGCCGTATTGCAGAATCAGATCTGCTCCGTCTCTCTTTAACGTCACATCCTCCGGTCTGATATCTTCCCCGAACAGGATTGTATCGAGGCTCTCGTCCGTGAGTCCGTACTCATAAACCGTGTCCTGTCCGTCTCCACGGTTAAAGATGTAAGTGTCGTTTCCGAGTCCGCCATTCAGGGAATCGTTGCCCGCTTCCCCATAAAGGATATCATCGCCGTCATCTCCGAACAGGGTATCGTCGCCTTCCCCGCCAAAGAGGATATCCGCTGAAACGGCTCCCGTATAAAAATCTGCCTCCGGATTTCCGATGTACACGTTATCAAAACAAATATCCGCTATCGCTTTTGCGTATTCTGTCCGAAGTCTGTACGCCGTGAAATAATCCTTCACATTCTGCTTATTTTCTGCATTGAAGCCGGAGAGATATCTCGCCATATCTGCCACGGTTTCTGTCATGTCCTCGCCTTTTTGGATGCAGAGCGATACAAAGGAATCAAAAAGGTCTGTGTTCAAATATTTCCTGCCGGACTCGTCCTCTGTCCAGTAAGCCATACGGATATATGTCCCAAACGAGGTCTGGGCATTTAATGCACTATAGTAGGCATTGTAGAGGTCACGGTACATCCCTTCCAGAATAGATGCGGCGGTATTAACCGGATCACTTCCCCTTGTGCCTGTAAAGTCTCTTCCCATCAGCTGTTCAATGACGGTCAGCTTTCCGGCATCAAATTTTTCACCCCTGCTGCCTGCCTCCACCTGATCTGCCCCGGTAATAAAATACAGAATACTCGTGACAAGCTGCTCCTTCTCCTCCATCGAGGAGGACTCCTGAAACTGCCTGACATACCCTGCCAAAGTACCCGTCTCATCCAGCTGCATAAGCGTGTGCAGCGATGCCACATTTCCCATTGCAGGAACATCCGGAAGCTCTGCGATTTCGTCAGAAATTTCCACCTGCTCCTTTTCCTTCGTATTGTACATCTGTGCCTCAAAGGTCAGCTCACCGACCTTCGTCGTCCTTCCGTCACTGTATGTAACCTCCGACGTACGCATGCCATCCTCATTTACCGCGTCTAACGACAGGGAAGTGATACCCATGTCGTAGAGCGAAAACAGCTCGTCCGCCTGTGAAATTCCGTCGCTGTTTCGATCCTGCCACACCTTAAGCTTGGAAAATACCGCATCGTTTTCATCAATCACGCCGTCGTTGTTTTCATCGTACATAGAAAGCGCTTCAAAGCCGCTTCTGGCTCTTGTCCCATCTGCAAGAACCGTGGAAGTGCCGAACAGCTCTGAACCGTCGTTGATCACACCGTCCCCGTTTAAATCCAGCGCAAGCAGGGCATCCCCCGCAGATACCCATGCGGTCTTTTCCAAAAGTCCCCGGGCATCCTCGTCAAAGTATACGCCGTCCTGTGCGGAGAGAAGCGCAAAGCCGTCACCCTCCAGATCAAGGGCAAGCGGGTCTGACATAAATACGCTTCCGGCTGTATTGTAAACATCGTCCTCATAGCCGAGGAGATCGCATATCAAATCTCCGAGCTGACCGCCCAATTCCTCTCCATAAACCATACCTACAATACATCCCGCAACTGCTGCAAATATCGTAACCGGTGCGCATATCGTTACTCCCGCTATCACACCAATCGCAGCAACACCGGATGTAAACAGTCCACTGACAGCAAGGGACGATAACATCGTTGTTCCATACGACACAAGTTCCTTACTTCCGGTTCGATAATTACCGTTATCATATTCCTGAAAAGCGCTACCAAATGTCTTCGCTGCATCATACACAATCAAAGCACCGCAAGCGATGTTTAGTACTTTAATTACTCCATTTTTAGAGAGGATGAAGACCTTACCCTCTGAACCTTCAATGACCTTATATCCTTCGGCAATCGCCTCCTCTACTGTTGTTATATCAGAGGTCTGAGAAATAACTTTGGAACCATCCGCCAACGTTTCCAAAACACTTCCATCTT
The DNA here is from genome assembly GCA_017476765.1 of Lachnospiraceae bacterium. Taxonomy (GTDB): domain Bacteria; phylum Bacillota; class Clostridia; order Lachnospirales; family Lachnospiraceae; genus JAFUZE01. The sequence continues at coordinate 2,992 of JAFUZE010000231.1, read as the reverse complement.
TATTGATTGCGTATTTCCCGATTTCAAGAGTATCTTTTCCTGCCATCTTAAGAATTGTCTGGCAATCCTCCCTTAAAATATCAGCCAATGTCTGATCCGAACTTTTGGACAACGCTTTCAAAGCCGCCTTCGTTTCTTCCGGAAGCAGATTACCACAAGTTGAAATAATCTCATCTATTGATTTTGTAGAGGATGATGCAATCTTTTCTCCTGATAAGAGCTTATCAACAAGACGAATTGCCCCCTCTGAGTCCTTACTTACAATTTCTATGGTTTTGTCCGGTGCTACTCTGTAAAACACATTCTTTAAAGTTGATAGCTCTGTAGATTTTATTGCATCGCACACATATGTCATTTCCTGACCATTTGGCGCAGCACAATATATATCATAAAACACACTCTTATTCACACCATTTATCGTTTGAATAGATGAATTATTAAGAATTGCCTCAAATTCTGTCCTACAAAAGCAGTTCATATTTTTCCCTGCAAGATTGCTCCCTGAAAGCAGGGTTTTGACGTTAGCGCAATCGAGATTTGATATATAGTTGTAGGAAAAATAATCATTCAGTGCCATGACTGATGGTTCATCCTTTGAAAATTGGATGACTCCAGAGGAATCTATGCCATTGAAGATATTATCAAATCCTTCTTTTTGATACTTTTCATGCGTTAGAACAGACTCTAACGCATCCAGAAAATCCTCATTATTAATAAGGTTTCCACCTTCTGTACTTGATATATATCCACTTGTGTTATTGGACGATTTTACAATGGCATCAACTAATTTCCACGCTTGATAATTACTGTCAATCCCACCGTAATAAACCCATCCTTCTGCCCCCTCAGATATTTTAAAGGAAAAATTTTCAGCCACATATTGATATAAATTTGTAATGGTCTCTATGTCACTTGTCCCTTTTAGCCCTTCCATAATTACATTCCAGTCCATTACTTTATTTCCTCCCCATTATAAAAGACATCGTGTGAATTTATGCCTCTATACGTGTGTTCACAATCTATTAAAATCATCGCTTTTAGTGTCTTAAGTAACTCTTTTTTATCAGCATAATTATCAATATTTTCATTTTTAAAAATTTTCACTTTACCAATGCAATACTCTTTCCCTTCCTTACATTCAACGTGAATATCGCTAGTATCATATTCAAAAAGAAAATATTCCTTTTTATCTATATACAAATACTTTATATGTGTGTCTTTTGTCCAATCCTCCCTATACGGTCGAAATGCTTGACAATACAATATAGTCTCATCCTCATTAAATACCCATTTCTTATTCCATGGATTCAGTTTGCTGTTCGCTCCTCCCGGATATTGATATGGGTTTTTGATATTCCAACTATCTATTTCCCTACATCTTTCTTCACTTATATGACTATACTTAAATTCCATCTGTTCTTCTCCCCTTCATCTATTTACAGATTTATACTCTTGAATCAATTTATTACTTACAATCCATATGAGCGTAGAACGAAACTGTCTCCATGACCATTTCAAGACAATTCAACTCTTTTGGAAATATGTTCGCTGATTGGCTGATAATTTCCGAAATCACAATACCAAATACCTCCGGCATCCGTTCCGCACCAATCTTATATGGGGCAAGATGTTTTAAATATGATTCATATGCGGTTTGTGCCATTTTGTTTTCCGTATACGGATCATGCATATTATTCCAAATTCGATATTCCTTATTGCCAAAGTTTTTTGCATTTTTACTTAATATTTGCTCAATATCCGGAATAGTGTCTTTCTTATGATTCTTTAAAAACCCTTCCTGAGCCAAGTTCCATACTGAATTATCACGAGAAATCAGGTATTCATTGATAGCCTCACCTATATAAAAAATACCTGTATCCGTTTCTATCTTATATAAACCCATATATTCAGATGCATTTTCACTTGACAGCATTAACTTCGGGGCATTATCAAGCGCTGCTTTTAAACAGGCAATGCCTGCAAATCCGCTCGCATAGTAAAGCATCATATCACCGTAAATCTGGTTTTTTTCATTTGTACATGCCTTTTTTAAAAGTTGAAAGCATTCACCCGCTGCTGCTTTCGTTAATATGGACGGATCTTCTTTCGACTTACCTTGAAGAAATCGAAAAAAACCCTCCTTTAAATCATTGCTCATCTTATTTTTTTCTTTCTCGCTTTTACTTTCATTATAATCCATTTTGGGCACTTCTCCATTTTTTAATCAAACGAACAACCCTGTTTGAAGTCCATATCGTTTTCTTTTACAAGCTTATCAATATATTGTATAACACATTTTGACATTTTTGTAAATATATAATTGTATTTTGATAAAAATATCCATGTTTTGCATGTAAATCTATTTTAATACACTCAAACAGAAAATGTACCATATCTTTTTTAGTGTATAAAAATGACTCCTGTCTTATCAAGCTACATGGGCATGTGCATCGATACTGTATTTTCCATTACCGGAACATCGGGAAGCGCTGCAGCCCCTACCAGACTCCAGTGATAATGTGTCATAACGCCCTGCATCTTACTGATTGCATCCTGATAAGTATCGATAAATTCCTGTGGATGTCCCGGTCCATCCATGCTCACACTCTGTTTGATGCGGGATGCCATATCAGTCGTACACTCGTCAGTCGCTGTATAGATCGTTGACACTAATGCTAAATCTCCGCCGAGAGAATGTCCGGTCACTGCAATGTTTTGGTATTTATCAAACTCTCTGTTATTTGCTATCTCGTCAAGATAACGACATGCTGCCCTCTCCTGATTTGTCATAGTCCCATTTATAATTTCAAAATCTGCCGCAAGCCAGTCTTTCACAAATTGCTTCGTACTGACGCTTTCACTTCCGCGAAATGCAATGATCGCCTCGTCGTTGCCGGTATCTATCATAATACCATAAGTGCCTTCCTGATCCTGCCTGTCGTAAACAGAGATAACCTTCCAATTTTGGCATATTTCACCATTTTTTATTGCT
>JAFUZE010000230.1 GCA_017476765.1 Lachnospiraceae bacterium | reverse complement strand
GTGCCTTTCCACAGCGAATTTCTGCGCATCCATGCGGAGCAATCTAAGGAAAAGCTGATTTAATCAGCGTTTCCTTAGTACACTAATTCGCTGCTATCCGAATACCTTGCGCAGCATCTCATCTTCTCTCAGGAGCTGTTTTGCCTGCGCACGGTATTTTTCTTCGTGCAGATAGGTGTGCCTGTTCGGCTTGATCGAAGGTGCCAGATCGATCGCTCTTTCATAATCCTCTCGATTGAGCCCGAGCGTGCTGACGTGTTCCCAGAACCCGGTCTGCGTAAAGACGGTATTTACCCTCTCATAGCGATGATTCTGCACCTTGCACATCAGATAGGTCGCAATCCCGACCTGAATCCCATGAAGCTGCGGCGTTTCCAGCATTTTATCCAGCGCATGCGAAATCAGGTGCTCACTGCCGCTCGTCGGAGCGCTGCCGCCGGCAATCTCGTTTGCGATTCCGCTCATCGCGAGGGAATCCACCAGCTCCTTTAAAAACAAATCGTCCTGAATGCTCTCAAACGGAGTCCTCACAAAGCTGTTCACTGCCTTTTTGGCAATCATCATCGCAAAATCGTTGACCTTCGCATAGCCGCACTGCTCCTCATACACCCAATCATAAAGCGCTGAAATCTTGGCAACCATATCTCCGATTCCCGAGTAGAGGAATTTGACCGGCGCACTTTTTAACACATCGGTATCGACGATAATCGCATATGCCATATGTGCCGGAACCGATGTTCTGCGGCCGTCTACGAGAAGAGATGCGCTCGCGCTGGAAAATCCGTCGCTCGACGAGGAGGTCGGAATACTGATAAACGGGAGCTTTCGCAGATACGCCGCATATTTGGCAGCATCGATGACCTTGCCTCCGCCGATTCCGACAATGACCTGCGCTTTCGCATCGATATGAAACGCCATCTGCGTAATATCCTCGATATTGGTCGAATCCATCTCCCGGTATTCGAGCACATTCACGCCTTCCTTTTTGAGGGAATCCATCACATCGTAGCCGAACATCTCGATCAGATTATTTCCAAAATAAATGACGGCCTGTTCAAAGCCGCTTCCCTTCAAATAAGTCCCTATGTTGTTCAGTGTTCCCTTTCCCACCTTTAAAATGGTGGGAATGGCGATATAGCTTCCTGTCATGTGATACCTCCTGTAATTGTATGTTTTGTTACTATTCGCAAACGGTTAGACCGTGAATGGTAACTATATTTTTTATCCCACTAACCACTTGTACTTTGCCACGCTGTAGAGCGGCACAAGCGGAAGGAGAATCGGCGTCTTTTTGACATACGCCTGATATTCCGGATCGTCCCCATAGTTTCTGTTCTGTCTGAGCTCCAGTCTTCTGGCGCCTCCGAACATGATGTAGACGATGCAGACCCATCCGGCTGCTGCCGCCAGCCACTGAATCGCCCCGTTAAGCACATTGACACCGGAGACAAACACACCTGTCCAGAACAGCACCTCACCCAGATAGTTCGGGCAGCGGACAACGCGGAATAACCCGGTATCGACAAACCGCTTCGGATTCTGCTTCTTCGCCTTTGACTTTTGCAGATCGGAGGCGGATTCGAGCAGAAGTCCGCACAGCATAATCACAACACCGGCAATCGCCGCCGCATCAGTTTTCCCGCCGTTTGCCAGACGGAAAAAGACGGGAGCCGTCTCAAGGGTGTATAAAAAAGCGCAGGAAATCCAGATCGAAAGCTTCGCAATGAGCTTCATATCGCTTCCGTCCTTGATTTCCTTCTTCATCGTCGCCTGATAGGACGCACTCTTAATTTCTCTTACGAGCAGATAGCCTCCGAGTCTGCATCCGTAAACGATAAACAGTGCACACAGAAGAATCGTCCCGATGCTCAGTCTGCCTCTGAATAAAACGAGCATTGCGATTCCGATTCCCGTAATCGCAAAGCCATAACCAAGTGAAATAAAATAAACATACTTGTAAAAGCCGATCGCACTGATCACAAGTGCGACCGCCAGAAGAATCAAGTATTCCATACCGATACTCATGTCCCGATATCCTCCCTTTCTATGCCCAGAATCCGCGGCTTGCGCCCTGATCCGCCATGCTCTCTGTCAGCTGGCTTCTTCCGTAGGTCAGTCCTGCATACACGGTCTGCGAATTACCCATGACAGGCGGGCTTGTATCCTGCTCCGCAAGCTGCACATAGGCGGTGTAGAGCTCTCCGATCACGCCGATCACATGCTCGAGCGGCTCCGCCTTTTTGTGCAGTGAGGCGTCAACGAGCTCCTTTGACACATACACATAGAGGGAGAGCAGATTGCCCGCAAGCGCATAGTCAAAATTGAGGGAGTTCATCAGCTCCTTTAAGCAGCCTCTCGCCTTTCTGATCTCCTCCTGAAACCGCTTCTCCTCATCTTCGGCGAGCGCTTTCTTTGCCTCATCGACATAGATGAGAAGCATTTCATATAAGATCACGATCAGCGTCGTCTTGTTCGCCTGACTGATCCGCAGGGTGTATTCTTTCTTTAACTCATCCGTCATAGTCTTACCCTTTCTGCTTTACTGCAAGAGCTGTAAAATCTGCTGCGGTCTCTCATTCGCCTGTGCCAGCATGGAGGTCGCTGCCTGTGTCAGTACCTGCTCGGTCGTATAGTCCGTCATTTCTGTCGCCATATCCACATCCATAATGCGGGAATACGCCCCGGTCAGATTTTCATTCGTCGTATCAAGGCTTGCACTCACATTCTCCAGACGGTTCTGATAAGCACCGAGGCTTGAGCGGACGGAGGAGATAAAGCTGTCTGCATATGCCGCCATCTCAACTGCCTCCTCGGCTCCGCCTTCCTTTGACACATCCACATTTTCCAGCCCCAGATTTTTGAGGGAAATTGCCGGAATACGGATGCCGATCACCTGACCCTCGTTCGCTCCGATCTGGAAGCGCATCGGTCCGATATCGGTCAGCTGCAAAGCAGCATTTGTCGTTCCCTCCGGAAGATTGTCGATATTGACATCGAGCGAAATCTGCTTTCCTGTTTTATCCTTGAAGATGACCGTATTGTCCCGAACCTCCACCTGTGCTCCCTCCGCAAAGCTGGTTCCGCCCGGTGCGTCGGAGGATAAAAGGCTCGCCGTGATCGTATCGCCGGACTTTTCAATGGAAATATTGTAGTTGCCCGGATTCACTTCGCTTGTGAACGTATTGACACGGATATTTTTGTTATCGCAGTAGCCCTTGTTGTCAAAGGTGCCGTCCAAAAGCTTCTGGCCGTTGAAATCGGTCTCCTTACACAATCTCTGGAGTTCGTCCTTTAACTGACCTACTTCCTCCTGAATGATTTCACGATCCGAATCCTGCAATGTCTCATTGCACGCCTTGATTGCCAACTCGTTAATTCGCTTTACCATATCCTGCATCTCCGAAAGTGTTCCCTCGGCAGTCTGCACAACGCTGATTCCGTCCGTTGCATTCTGGCTTGCCACAGAGATACCGCGCAGCTGCAGGTTCATACGCTTTGCGATCGCCAGTCCCGAAGGATTATCCTTTGCCGCATTGATCTTGAAGCCGGAGGAAAGCCTCTCCGTAGATGAACTTAAGCCGTCCTCATTTTTCTTCAGCACATTTCCTGTGATAATCGCCTGAATATTGTAGTTTACTCTCATAGTCCGCACTCTCCTTTTGGTATTCGATAAATCATTCCGCTTATTTTCCGTTGTTTTTCCATCCGACATGGGCATTCGGATGATCTCAATTTGTATTCTATCCTTGATTCATGGTTCTGATAAAGCTCTTCGCAAGTATGTATAAATCGTTTGTACCCACGTCCTCGTCGGTCTCCCTGCGCATTGCGGGAGCCTTAAATTCCTGCCTGCCCGTGTGCACATACTGGATGGAAACCTCCTTGCCGAGCTGCTTTCGGATGCTGCCGGCAAGCTGCTCCTGATTTTCCTTCAGCTGGCTAAGTCCGCTCCTGCTGCTTGACGTGATCACGCCGCGCACCTCATCCTTGCCAATCCTGAAGTGAGCCGTGACATTCGACAATTCCATCGTCTGCAGGCTGATGCTGACCTGACCTGCCTCGCCCTTGTTGTGCACAATCTTGAGGTTTAACGAAGTGACCTCGTCACCGACGGTGAGGGGAATCTCATAATTTTCCTCTCTGGACATATCACCGAGAAACTGCAGCTGCTTCATGTACATAATCATCGACTGCATATCCGCCGTCCCCGGCCTTGTCAGCATCGACGCCTCCGTCAGAATGCTGGCGGAAATGTCAAGCAGTCTCCGGTAGCTTTTCTCCGTCTGCTCCCTGCTCTCCAGATTCTCATGCAAATCGCGGACAGCGTTCTCCAGCTGCTCCTCGAACGGCTCCTCCTTCGTTGTGATCCGGTTGGTCATCTCATCCACCGCTCTTGCGTAAGAGCCGATGCGCCGCATCGTCATGCCACGGTAGCTTCTGAGATAATCGGCGGCGAGCAGGTAATCGGCGCTCATCGTCACCTTTCCCTCCAGTACAGCTCCGATCGCTTCGTCGCTGACCTTTGCAGCCTGCCGGATCGTCTGAAGGCTCTCTGCCTGATATGCTCTCTCCAGCTCTTCATCGATGTCGTGACTGTCCATCGCATCCGCCAGCTCTTCCACGGTCGTCGTATCGCCGATGCTCATGGCAAGGAGCTTCTCCGGCTCAAGGCGCTCGTAGATCCGCTCTATGCGTTTTTCATAATAGCTTCCGATCTGCTGTGTGATCAGATTTTCCTCACCGGCGGTGCTCTGCATTCCCGCGAATGTATCATCCACGACACGGTTCACATGTCCGCCCGCCCTCGTGCGCACAGCCGTGAGCAGATTCATCAGCGACAGGCTCTGGTCGGCATCGACCACCGCCCCGAGCGCCTGGAAATCACCCTTTTCGACTTGCCTGATCAGACGGAACACACCGATGCATGCCTCTTTTTCTTCCTGAGTAATTTCCTTTTTCTTATCGAGCTTATAAATAAATTTGCCGAATTTCTCGGTGGCCTCCTCCTTCGTCTGAGGAATCTGATTCAGATAATCGTACAGCTCCTCAAGACTCATGCCAAGCGGATTGACACCGTCCCGTACCATGTAAAGCGTATTCGCCGGTGTCAGCTTATCCACAACGCGCTGCAGCGACAGATCTGCGTTTTTGATAATCGCCACACTCTCCTTGTTGACCGGCATCTGATTGTACGCCAGTATGCGGACGGCGCGGCTGTTCGCCTCACACACCTCAAGTCCCATATCCTCCAGCAGAAAGTCCACATTGCGGAATGCCTTGCTGATGGAGTCTCCAAGATCGCTCCTCGGAGCGGTCATCATTGTCTCATAAGCGCGTCCTGCCTGCGCATATTCCTGTCTGAGTGCCTGCCCTCTTGTATGAATATCCTGCAGTGTGACTCTTCTTTGCAGGAACGCATATCTGCCGACGGTATCAATCGGCATCTGCCGAATCTCGCCGGTCTTTTGCAGCGTCTCCTCGTAGAGCTGCTTTCTCTGCCTCGCCTCCTGTGGGGAATCAGCGGCAAAGACCGTCCTGCCCTCCGCTTCCTCCGCAGCCCTAAGCCGGTCCACGACCTCCTGAAGCGGAGCGGTGTCAATGGAAAAGCCTCTTTTTAAAAGACGGATGTTCGTCTCCGCCGTCATCCGCAGGCGAACCTCCTCAAGCTGACGTTTTGCCCTCGCAAAACGCCTCTGCGTATCGTCAGAAAGAGGCGCAGCATTGTTTGGTCCCGCTTCCCTTTTCGAAGCATCCTGCGCCGTCCGGGCATCGAGCATTTTTTGATTTCGGATCATATTGCGGAGAGAAAGCTTCTCCTCCTTCTCTATCACCTGATAAACAGCATCGTCCGTGACTGTCGCGACCTCGCCGGTCAGCTCCGCTGCACGGTGATAGAGGTCTGTATGCTCTGTCAGGCTCGCATTCTCCGGTTTTCGTCCCTCCGCAATGGAAACCGCAATGGCGTCCAAAGCCTGCTCCGGCCCGACCGGAAAGGTAAGCTGCCTGATATCATGAAGCAGCCTCATGGAATCCGCCGTCAGCATCGCACCGTTTTCGACAAGCCATTTTGCCTCGTTTAACGTTTCGTCACTGACTGTAAGTCCTGCCTCCTCGATGATTTTTTCCATCTGGGCGGTCAGCTTTCCGGCATCCATATCGTCCGCCTTTTTGCCGTAATAGCCTGCCAGATCATCGGCAAAGTATCCCATCGCCTGCGTTTTGTCATCCGCAAAGCTTTTATATCCCGCCAGATAAATATTTTCGATCGTCGGCTGCTGTTGATTCATCACCATATATTTCAATGCACCGTCCGTGATGTCAGGCATCTGCATCGCCTTCTGAAACGCCGTGACAGCACCCCTGACGTTTTCCTCTGTCGCCGGAATGTTGTGCTCCTCAAAGCTCTTGCTGATGGAAACCGCAAGAGAAATATCCCCGGTAATCTGCGTCAGCTCCTCCATAGACAGATCATCCGTGTAGCCGACGATGATCTGCCCGCTCTGCGCCATCGTCGCCTTGATTTTATCGACAATGCTGACAATCGTTTCGACATCGGTATGTCCTACCTGATAACCGTCCTCTTGCAGCTTTGCAAAATCCTTCGCAGACATGGAATTAGACATTACCACCATGTAATTGCGCTCCGTCTGCACATTCCTCTGCGAAGCCTCCTGCATAACATCCTCGGCGGTCTTTCCCTGACCTCCGTATGCGTTGTTATCCAGAGCCGTGCCGGAAATGTCTATTTTGTACCCCATCCGGTTGTATATTTTACCGGTCTCGGACGGAGTGCTATGTAAAATTCGACTGCCGTTATCCATATTTTGTTGATTACCGATCTGCTCGAAACTGATTCTCATAGAACTACCTGCCCTTCTATGATATATATTTCGGCTGATGTGTAAAAATTCTTAACCGGAGAATGTGACAACCCTGACGCAAAACGATTTCTATAACCTGTTACCTGGGAAGCAGCTGGATATTCAAATCCACCCCTCCCGATATGCCGTCAACCTGCCCTTCATTTGTATATTGCCATATTGCGAACGCATAAGGGGTCTGGGGATACGGCTCGTAGTCCGCATACCAGATGTCCAGATCGGAAAGCTGCGTCAGGTCATACTCATATGCCTCAAAGAGCATGTTGCTGTACAGCATCGGCTCATACCCGTTTTCCCGGATGAGGCGTGTGAATGTGAGCACATTTTGCGTAAACTGCTCCCGGGAGAGGTCATCCACTCTGGTCTGAACCCCGGGCAGCTTTTCCGGGTCATATACAACGGGCATCTGAAGGTCGATGCCGCCCAAAAGCTGCAGAACAAACTCCGCTTCCTCCGCTGCCTCCCGCTCATTGACTGCCTGTGAAAAGAAATATACACCTACATCCAGTCCTGCAGCCCTCGCCTGTGCGAAGTTGTCATAAAACTTCGTATCCTCGCAAAGCCTTCCTGCCTCTCCGTAGCCTCTATAGCCGATTCTCAGAAAAGCAAAATCGTACCCGGCCTCCTTCACCTTCGCCCAATCGACCGTCCCCTGATGATAGGACACATCGACACCCAGCCGGAAGCGATATCTCTCATCGCCCTGATAGGAGAGCTTCTGCCCTTCGCGCACAAAGCCTTCCCGTTTGTAATCCTGCTTTTTTACGAGAGGATCGATTTCCGCCTGATAGCTTTGCCCGAATATATCGACAAAATCCAGTATTTGCTTCTCTTCTGACTGCTCGTCGGCAGATTGTTGCTGCGATTGGACTGCTGCCGCACTGTCTGCCTGTGCTTTCTCATCATGCACCTGCGCTTCCTTGTCAGCCGCCTGTGAAGCTGTCTCCCCGTTATCTGCCCGTGCTTCCTTACTGTCCTCCTGTGAAGCCATTTTCCCGTTATCTGTCCTTGCCTCCGTGCCGTCTGCCTGTGCTCCCTCATCATCCGTCTGCAAAGCCGTTTTCTCGTCCGCGCCGGATGGCTCCAAGTTATCATCTGCCGGCACAGCCGCCTCTTTCTCATCCGTGATGTCCGTCATAAGCGCATCGGATCGGGTGTCCGCCGCTCCGCATCCGGTCAAACATAATCCGGACAGAATTACGATTCCCGCAAAATACATATATTTTTTCAATATTTTATCTCCTGCTCACCTGCTAATATAACGTATACTCGTATTATTTGATCTGTTTCACCGTTCATGTCTTCTGTTTAGCTGTTTATGCAATCTGTTTCGCCGTTCATGTATTCTGTTTGGCTGTTTATGCAATCTGTTTCGCCGTCCATGCTCTCTGTTTCAGGCACCCAAAAAAGGACAGGAAACCGCCGATTCCTATTATAGCGATTCCTGTCCTCTGTTTCAATGATAAAGTGAGTGTTTTACAGCTCTTCCTCCCTCAGCGGCGTGTCCCATGAAATTTCATATATCCGGCTGCTCCTTTTCAAGGATTTGTAATATCTGAGCCGGTCCTTCTTTTTCTTGCCGCGCCAAAACTGATAGCCCAACGTGTAGCTGCCGACCATATCATCCCATGATGAAAAATTTTCCTGAAGCATCCGGCACGCTGTCAGAGCAATCCCGGCAGCTTCCTTGTATTCCATAATGCCTCCCATGTAAGCCCCTCCGACGATGGAGAGTACTCTCACAAGATCCCAGCCAAGCATGCCCTGCCCCGGATATTTCTTTTTTGTCTCCTCAAAAATCCGAAGCTCAAAATCAGTATACTTTAAAGCCAGCTTTTCGGAGGACAAGCTGCCGCTGCAATATTCTTTATATTTGGCGTTATATCCTCTGTTCATACAATCGTCTGCCGCTTTTCGTGCATTTTCGTATGTAAGCTTTCCCCAGCTCCACTCAAACAGCTCTCTGGCTCTTGCCACGTCAAAGCTTGATTCCCGCGTATCCCATATGTCAATCACACATTTATAGTTATTTGCAATCGTAGGCGAGCTGGCGGCAAGAATAAACTTCTGCGTCGGGGTTAGTGTAAGCTGCGCACTGTTTTTTCCTGTCATCGCTTCTCTCCGCGCAAGCCCGATCGGTATGCCAATCATCGCCGAAATAATGATAACAAGGCAAATCAGAGCCGTAATGCCGGGGTGCGTGTTAATAAAAGAATCGATCACGTCAAATATATAATCCATAACCTATCTCTTCCTTCGAAATATGCCAAAACATTCTACGGTTTCAGCTTATCACATCGATCTGTGTAAATCCACCTGTGTTTTTTACATCACGCGCCGGAATTTTTACAGGCATTACAATTCCGCGCACCAATACACAGCCGCCGGCACAATACAGTACTCTCTCGGGCTACCGGAAAAACGCCTGTAGTTACCATTCGCGGTCTAACCATCCGCAAATGGTAACGCATATCGCCCATGCAAAAAAACATTTTAATCATCGATGATGATGAAGATTTATCGTTTATCATCTCCGAGATGCTGGAGAGCTACGGGTACAGGGTCACATGCGCAGGAAGCGAGGGGGAGGCGTTTGACCTGCTTTCCGAGAACCTCTATCATCTGATTCTGCTTGATATCAACCTGCCGGATTCATCGGGGTTTGAAATCTGCCGGGAGCTCAGACGGGTTTCGACCGTGCCTGTCATC
>JAFUZE010000229.1 GCA_017476765.1 Lachnospiraceae bacterium | reverse complement strand
TTTAATCTGGCTATTGCATTCAAGAGCAAAGGTGTTTAAACTATTCATATAAAGACCCTTTCTGGTTAGGTATTTAATTGATTAGACACCTTTTATTATACCACAGGAAGTGGTCTTTTTGTTTTCACTTAATGGGTGAAAAGCAATATTCCGTTAAAATATATTAACCATGCGGCTTTCAGCCGCTATCACGAGTGTTTGGTGAATAATTCAGGATTAATCATGCAAAAACACACTCCTTTGTTTGGTTGATTGTGGTGATTTAATTATAACAAATGGTTTGTGTTTTTGCATTTTTTATTTTGAGGCATGGCAGAAAAAATGGGGAAACTCAAAGAACGGGGATATTGACACAAGGTCAAATTTATCGTATAATGCCGAAAGACATGTGATAGGAGGTAACCGGAGTATCTATTATCCATGCAAATATTTTCGAAGACCACCCGATTGGGGTCAAGGCCAGACGGACAGCCAGGTCAACTGCCGGCGGCAGCACGGAGTATGCTGCTATTATTGATTGAGTTAAAAGCTCAATTTTATAAGTTGGTTACTTTACAACCGGCGCACAAAACGCGCATCAACTTGTAAAACGGTCAATAAGAGTAGTAAAAGTAAGTATTTGCTATATAGACTCTGAGATAAGCCTATTTCCTGTTTCACGAAAAGACAACTGATTGGGTAGATTCGGGATTCCACACGATGCTTGATCGATACGGTGGAGCAGAATTACAGAAAAGAAATGAGAAGGGCGATTTGACAGACAGTACAGGCGATGTGCGGATGCAATCGTCTTTTTTTGTGCGCTGACAGGCAAAAAATTATGCCTGCAAAAGATTCTGTTTGCCAAAGAGGCGGACATTGTTTTGCAGTAAGCGGAGGAATCAGAACAGATGGGAGAAAAGCTAAAGCTGTATGGGTTTAATAATCTGACAAAGGCGCTCAGTTTTAATATCTATGATGTCTGTTATGCCAAAACGGAAAGAGAACAGCAGGACTACATTGCCTATATTGACGAGCAGTATAATTCGGAGAGACTGACGAAGATTTTGACGACGCTCACCGATATGATCGGTGCACATGTGCTGAATATTTCCTGTCAGGATTATGAGCCGCAGGGGGCATCGGTCACGATTATGATTGCGGAGGAGTCCAAGCTTCCGACAGGCAGTATGCAGCTGGCGCACCTGGATAAAAGCCATGTGACGGTCCATACCTATCCGGAATATCATCCGGAAACATATCTTGCGACGTTTCGTGTCGATATCGATGTGGCAACGTGCGGGGAGATCACGCCTCTCTCGACGCTCGATTATCTCATCGGTTCGTTCGACTCGGACATAATCACGATGGATTATCGAGTCCGGGGATTTACAAGAGATGTGAACGGGAAAAAATGCTTTCTCGATCATGAAATTACATCGATTCAGAACTATATCAATGAAGAAACTTTAATGCGCTATGATGCGGTGGATATCAATGTCTATGAGGCGAACCTGTTTCACACGAAGATGATGGTCAAGGAAATCGATTTGCAGAATTATCTGTTCAACACAGATGTGTATGAGCTGCCTCCGCGCACGCGGCTGGAGATCATGAACAATCTGCGTTCTGAGATGATCGAGATTTTCAGTGGGAGAAACATATACAATAATCGGAGGAAAACATGAGCTTATCACAGGAACATGCGCCGATCTATGAGGCACTTGAGAGATTTGAAAAGAGAAGAGTCGTGCCGTTTGATGTACCCGGACATAAGCGCGGCAGAGGAAATCCGGAGCTGATCAAGCTGCTCGGCGAAAAATGCGTGGGCATGGATGTCAATTCGATGAAGCCGCTCGATAATCTGTGCCATCCGGTATCCGTCATCCGGGAGGCGGAGGAGCTGGCAGCGGAGGCATTCGGTGCAGCGCACGCTTTTTTGATGGTAGGGGGAACGACATCGGCAGTGCAGGCGATGGTGCTTTCCTGTGTGAAACGCGGTGAGAAAATCATCCTTCCGAGAAATGTGCACCGCAGTGTCATGGGAGCGATGGTGCTGTGCGGTGCAGTGCCGGTCTATGTCGATCCTGCCTGTGAGGAGAGGCTCGGCATTCCGCTTGGTATGCGCGTGAAGGATGTGGAGGCTGCCATAACGGCGAACCCGGATGCGAAGGCTGTGCTTGTGAACAATCCGACCTATTATGGTATCTGTTCGGACATCCGTCAAATTGCAAGGCTGGCACATGCGCATGGGATGCTCTGCTTGGCGGATGAGGCACACGGAACCCACTTTTATTTTGGGGAGCATATGCCGGTATCTGCGATGGCAGCAGGTGCAGACATTGCCGCTGTTTCGATGCACAAGTCGGGTGGAAGCCTGACGCAGAGCTCGCTCCTTTTGACCGGAAAGACCATGTCGGAAGGCTATATGCGCCAGATCATCAATCTGACACAGACGACGAGCGGCTCGTATCTGCTCATGTCCAGTCTGGATATTTCCAGAAGAAACCTCGCACTGCGGGGCAGGGAGGAGTTTGGCAAGGTCGTCTCGCTCGCCGGATATGCGAGAGAAGAAATCAACGCGATCGGCGGATATTATGCGTTTTCCGAGGAACTGGTCAACGGGGACAGCGTGTATGATTTTGATGTGACAAAGCTTGCCGTCAATACGCTCGATATCGGACTTGCGGGCATTGAAGTGTATGACCTTTTGCGGGATGAATATGAGATTCAGACGGAGTTCGGCGATCTCGCCAATCTGCTGGCGTATCTGTCAATCGGAGACCGCCCGCGGGAGGTGGAACGCCTCGTGTCGGCTCTCGCAGAGATTCGCAGAAGGTACGGCAAAGACGACCGGAGCGGACTGATGCGGCAGGAGTATATGGAGCCGGAGGTGACGGTAACTCCGCAGGAGGCTTTCTATGCGCCAAAGGAGTCGCTTCCGATTACGGAGACTGCCGGACGTGTGTGCAGCGAATTTGTCATGTGTTATCCGCCGGGCATTCCGATTCTTGCGCCGGGGGAGCGCATCACAAAGCAGATTTTGGATTATATAGCGTATGCAAAGGAGAAGGGCTGCAGTATGACCGGACCGGAGGATGCGGACATCCTGCGCTTAAATGTGCTGAAAGGAGAGTATTAGGCGATGGAATTATGGTTTTCGGAGAAGCATTCACCAAATGTCAAATTCTCCATCCGTGTGGATAAACAGCTCTACAGCGGAAAAAGTGAGTTTCAGAGAATCGATGTGCTGGAATCGCTGGAGTTTGGCAGATTTCTGACGCTGGACGGTTATATGATGCTGACGGAGAAGGATGAATTTATCTATCACGAGATGATTACCCATGTCCCGATGGCAGTGCACCCGAAGGTTGAAAGGGTGCTGGTCATCGGTGCGGGAGACGGAGGCGTCATCCGTGAGCTCGTGCAGTATCCGGAGATTCGTCATATTGATATGGTGGAGATCGACTCGCTCGTCGTCGAGGTCTGCCGGACGTATCTGCCAAAAACTGCCTGCCGTCTCGACGATGAGAGGGTTTCGATTCACTATGAGGACGGGCTGCGCTTTGTGCGGTCTCGGGCGGAGGAATACGATCTGATCATTGTAGATTCGACGGACCCGTTCGGACCGGGAGAAGGACTTTTTACGCGCGAATTTTACGGCAACTGTTATAAGGCGCTGAAGGAGGACGGAATTCTCATCAACCAGCATGAGAGCCCTTTTTATCCGGAGGATGCAGCGGCATGTCAGAGGGCGCACCGCAATATCGTCGAATCCTTTCCGATCAGCAAGGTCTATCAGGCACATATCCCGACGTATCCGTCCGGTCACTGGCTGTTCGGCTTTGCGTCCAAAAAGTATCATCCCCTGCGCGACCTTGACGAGAACAGGTGGAACATGCGCGGGATACAGTGCAAATACTATACAACGACGCTTCATAAGGGAGCATTTTACATTCCGGCTTATGTCGAGCAGCTGCTTCGGAGTGTCGAGTAGGTAACGCTTCAAGGCTTACTCTGCATTTACTGCGCAGTGAAGCCCTGAAACAGCAGAGTAGGGAGGATGCGTGAATGCTGAATAAAAATACCGAGACTTTTTTAGAGTGTGACAAGGAGTATGAGGAGGCAGACATCGTTTTGTTCGGGGCGCCGTTTGACTCGACGACCTCCTACCGGCCGGGGACCAGATTCGGAAGCAGTGCCATCCGGCGGGAGTCCTACGGGCTTGAAAGCTATAGCCCCTATCAGGAGCGGGACCTTTTGGATGCCCTTGTGATGGACAGCGGTGATCTGGAGCTGCCGATCGGCGATACCGAGGCCTGCCTTGCGCAGATTGAGGAGCGTGCGGCGTACATTCTTTCCGATGGAAAGCTCCCGTTTCTGTTGGGCGGAGAGCATCTTGTGACGCTCGGGGCTTTTCGTGCAGTGCACAAACGCTATCCGGATGTGCACATCGTGCATTTTGATGCGCATGCGGATTTGAGGGACGAGTATCTTGGTGTGAAGCTTTCTCATGCCTGCGTGCTGCGAAGGTGTCATGAGCTGGTCGGGGATGGCAGAATCCATCAGTTCGGTATCCGTTCGGGAGACCGGGAAGAATTCCGGTGGGCAAAGGAGCATGTGCGGATGCACAGATTTTCATTTGAAGGACTGGAAAAAACAATCGACGAGCTGCAGGGCGTACCGGTGTATGTTACGCTCGATCTCGATGTGCTCGATCCGTCCGTGTTTCCGGGAACGGGCACACCGGAGCCGGAAGGAGTCAGCTTCGGACAGCTCAGGGAGGCGGTCACCGCAGTGTGCAGCAGCCTGCGGGTCGTCGGCTGTGATGTCAATGAGCTCAGCCCCCATTATGATATGAGCGGCGGTTCGACGGCGGTGGCATGCAAGCTTGTCCGGGAGATGCTGCTGGCGCTGAAGCCGTAAAGATATTTTCGGGGAAGCGTCATTGTCGAGGCTTTTTGATATGTACGCTCGAGCCAACAGAAAGGGAGAACGTTTGAATCTGAAGGTGCTGTACCGGAGAGATTGACGGCAGAAAATGAGACAGAGGAGGAAGATGGTATGGGAAAAGTATTAGTGATCGGCTGTGGAGGCGTTGCGAATGTCGCAATCCGCAAGTGCTGCCAAAACAGCGAGGTTTTTGAGGAAATCTGTATTGCAAGCAGGACAAAATCCAGATGCGACGAGCTGAAGGCAAAGCTGGAGAACGGGACAAAGACAAAAATTACAACGGAGCAGGTGGATGCCGATCAGGTCGAAGAGCTGGTTGCCCTGATCAAAAGGGTTCGGCCCGATCTTGTCATGAATATCGCCCTGCCTTATCAGGACCTGACCATCATGGATGCCTGTCTGGAATGCGGTGTCAACTACATGGATACCGCCAATTATGAGCCGGAGGATATCTCAGATCCTGCATGGCGCAAGGTTTATGAAAAACGGTGTCAAGAAGCCGGGTTTTCCGCATATTTTGACTATTCTTGGCAGTGGGCATACCGTGAGAAATTTGAGAAGGCGGGTCTGACGGCACTGCTCGGTAGCGGCTTTGATCCGGGTGTCACACAGGCATATTGCGCTTATGCGAAAAAGCATCTGTTTGATACGATTGATACGATTGATATTCTCGATTGCAACGGAGGTGACCACGGCTACCCGTTTGCGACGAATTTTAATCCGGAGATCAATCTGCGCGAGGTATCGGCTCCCGGCTCCTACTGGGAGGACGGACACTGGATCGAAGTTCCTGCGATGAGCATCCGGCGGGAGTATGACTTTGCGCAGGTGGGGAAAAAGGATATGTATCTGCTCCATCACGAGGAGATTGAATCTCTTGCCAAAAATATTCCGGAGGCTCGCCGCATCCGTTTCTTTATGACGTTTGGACAGAGCTACCTGACCCATATGAAATGTCTGGAGAATGTAGGTATGCTTTCGACGGAACCGATCGAGTATGAGGGGCATAAGATTGTGCCGATTCAGTTTTTAAAAGCGCTGCTCCCGGATCCGGCATCTCTCGGACCGCGCACGGTCGGTAAGACGAACATCGGCTGTATCTTTACCGGCAAAAAGGACGGCAAGGAGAGAAGCGCATACATTTATAATGTCTGCGACCATCAGGAATGCTACAAGGAGGTCGAGTCTCAGGCAATTTCGTACACGACAGGTGTTCCTGCGATGATCGGAGCGATGATGCTCGTGACAGGAGTCTGGAACAAGCCCGGCGTATACACGGTGGAGGAGTTTGATCCCGACCCGTATATGGAAGCGCTGAACCGGTGGGGGCTGCCGTGGCAGATGGAGGAAAATCCAACTTTGGTAGAGTAATATGGAGAGAAGCATGAGGCAGGAAGAAATGCGCACCCCGTTTTTTCTGATCGATGAAAAACGGCTCGTGCAGAATCTGGAGATTTTGAAAAAAGTACAGGACGATACCGGGTGCCGGATTCTTTTGGCACAGAAGGCTTTTTCCGCCTTTGCCTGTTATCCGCTTATGAGGAATTATCTGGCGGGAACAACTGCCAGCGGACTCTATGAGGCAAGACTCGGAAAAGAAGAATTCGGTGGCGAGACACATGTGTACTCTCCGGCTTATCGGGAGGATGAATTTGACGAGATTTTGAAAGTGGCGGATGATGTTGTGTTCAACAGCCCTGCGCAGCTTCGCAAATACGGACATCGTACAAAGGCTGCCGGAAAGTCGGTCGGTCTGCGCGTCAATCCCGAATGCTCGACGCAGGACGGACATGCAATCTATGACCCGTGCAGTCCCGGCTCGAGGCTCGGCGTCACTGTTTCCGAATTTGATGAGAGTCTCGTTCCGATGCTGGACGGACTGCACTTTCACACACTCTGTGAGCAGAACGCAGATGCCCTGGAGGTGACTGCAAAGGCGTTTGAGCAAAGGTTCGGAACATACTTAGGAGCAATGAAATGGCTCAATCTCGGCGGAGGCCACCACATTACGCGCGAGGATTACGATATCGAAAGGCTGGAACAGATCATCCGGCATTTTCGGGATACATACGATGTTCAGGTGTACCTTGAGCCGGGCGAGGCGGTCGTTTTAAATGCAGGATATTTGATTTCCGGCGTGCTGGAGGTTGTGCATAACGGTATCGATATCGCAATTCTTGATACTTCGGCTGCGTGCCATATGCCGGATGTGCTGGAGATGCCGTATCGCCCGCCGGTTCGGGGTTCCGGTATCGCAGCGGAAAAACAATTTACCTATCGCCTTGCCGGTCCGACCTGTCTTGCCGGTGATGTCATCGGGGATTATTCCTTTGACAGTCCGCTGAGCGAGGGAGACAGGGTTGTCTTTGAGGATATGGCATTATATACGATGGTCAAGACAAATACGTTTAACGGAATGAAGCTTCCGGATATTGCGATTCTGCAAAGGAATGGAGAGATTCGGCGCATCAGGACATTCGGGTATGAGGATTTTAAGGGGAGGCTGTCGTAATCGAGTGCAGATGTAGAGTCTTTTGTCGGTATTCTTCCTGACACGATGACCGTAGAAGAAGCGAGATGAGCAGTAAAACTAACCCCGTTCAAAGCCTGTCAAAAGCGCTGAGTGCGGAAGGAGGATTATGGGTGACCAAAATACTAATTGTCGAGGATGACCAGGCTCTGTGTGATGAGCTGTCTATCCTATTGAAAAGATCCGGGTACGCTGTAAAAAGAATAAAAAACTTTCAAGATACATTGAAACAGATGGAAGCTGCCGATGTAGATTTGATCCTGCTTGATATCAGTCTCCCGGGAGAAAACGGAGAAGTGCTTCTTCAAAAATATCGAAAAATTAAGGATACACCAGTCATAATGCTTACGAGCCGAACAGAAGATATAGACGAGGTTTTATCCATGAGCTATGGTGCAGATGATTACATTGCCAAGCCGTATCATCCTACCATTCTTCTTCTGCGCATATCTGCCATTTTGAAGCGGAGTATGAAAACTCCGCAGACACAATTATATAAAGATATAAGAGTGAATTTTGTGAAAGGCAGCCTCCTTCGTGGAAATCATGAGCAGGTCCTCACCAAGAATGAAATGATCATCTTCCAGAACCTCCTTGAGCATCAGGGACAAATCGTATCTCGTGATGATCTGATGACTGCTCTGTGGGATAATGACGAGTATATAAACGATAACGCACTTTCTGTTAACATTAGCAGATTGCGCGGGAAACTATCAGAGTTTGGCATTCCGAATGCAATTGAGACACGCAAGAAACAGGGGTATGTATTGATATGAAGGTGCTGAATTATATAAAAGACAAGCTTTGGGTTTATGTAATAAAAGCGGCTGCTATGACTGCAATCATGATCTTCCTGCTGGCGTATAAAGTAGAAGGTCAGGCAATCTGCGTTGTGACAGTCATTTTCAGCATGACTGTCTTTTTTTCAGAGTTATGGGACTATGTGAGGAAGAAGGGTTTCTTTGATCAGTTGGCAACGTCTTTGGAAGAACTGAATAAAAAATACCTTCTCCCGGAGCTTCTTCCGCAACCGGGATTTTATGAGGGAGAACTGCTGTCAGAAGCTCTGAGTGAATGCGGTAAATCTATGACCGAGAATGTTGCAGAGTACAGGAAACAGAGCAGAGAGTTTCGGGAATATATCGAAATGTGGGTACACGAAGCTAAAATCCCCGTAGCGAGTCTCCGTCTTATGTGCCATAACAATGCTGACGCAGATAAGAAAATGATCACACAGCTAAAGAGAATAGACGATAATATCGAGAATGTGCTTTATTATGCCCGCAGTGAAAATGCAGAGAAGGATTATGTCATTAAAGAAGTATCACTGCAGAGAGTGTTTGGAAGTGTTGCTGTCAGGAACAGGGAGTCTCTGCAGCTTGTGGAGGCAGAAATTGAAACCTCAGGTTTGGATGTTACTGTTATGACAGATAGTAAATGGATGGAATTCATATTTGGTCAGCTCATGGCAAACAGTCTGAAGTATATGGCTCCGGAGCGTTCTTTCGTTCTGAATGTATATGCAGAGAATCATGATGATCAGGTAGTTTTCCATTTCAGAGACAATGGTGTAGGAATCCCTGCAGCAGATATTCCATACGTTTTCGACAAGTCATTTACCGGCAGTAACGGAAGAAAGGATACAAGATCAACGGGAATGGGACTATATATCGTCCGAAATCTCTGTGAGCGACTGGGACACAGAGTTCATATTGAATCCGAACAGGGTTCGTTTACAGATGTACAGATATTCTTCAGCAGGAATAACTTCTATAAAATGGACTGAAGGTTACAAAATTGTAAGGTTTCGTAATATTAGAATAGCGACAGCCTGGAAAGATTTCGCTAAAGTATGAGGCAGAATACAGAGAAAGGAGCTGCTAATATGGAATTACTTAAGGTAGTGCAGATCGAAAAATATTACGGAACCAAGTCCAGCATTACAAAGGCGATCAATGACATTTCTTTTCGGGTGGAAAAGGGTGAATTTGTGGCGATCATGGGAGCATCCGGAAGTGGAAAGACGACACTTTTGAACTGCATCTCCACAATTGACCGGGTAACAGCGGGTCATATTTTTCTTGAAGGCGAGGATGTAACAACGCTGAAAGGGAAAGCCCTCAATCGTTTTAGAAGAGAGAAGCTGGGGTTCATTTTTCAAGATTTTAATCTTCTGGAAACACTTACAGGGTATGAGAATATATCACTTGCGTTATCCATACAAAAAAGGCCTGCCGGTGAGATCGATGCGGCGATCAAAGCAGTTGCAGAACAACTGGGCATTTCAGAGGTACTCTCCAAATATCCATATCAGATGTCGGGAGGAGAGAAACAAAGGGTAGCCTCCGCAAGAGCAATTATTACCAATCCCAAACTGATTCTGGCGGATGAGCCGACCGGAGCGTTAGATTCAAAATCATCCAAAATGCTTTTGGAGCGAATTGCATACTTGAACAAAGAAATGGATGCAACGATTATGATGGTAACGCATGACAGTTTTTCCGCAAGCTATGCAAGCCGTGTGATTTTCATAAAGGACGGGAAACTCTTCCATGAATTTTCGCGTGGTGATGACAGCAGAAAAGAGTTCTTCGATAAGATCATTGATGTATTAACGCTGCTGGGAGGTGATGGTAACGATGCTCTTTAAACTTTCCTTCAGAAATATTCGCAGGAGTCTGCAGGATTATGCGATATACTTTTTTACATTGATCATAGGCGTTTCGGTATTCTATGTGTTCAATGCCATTGGCGGACAGGCAGCAATGTTGGAAGTCGCGAGGAGCCGCAAGGATATCATTGAATTGCTCACGACAATGCTTTCCGGTGTCAGCGTGTTTGTTGCGGGTGTACTCGGCCTGCTCATTGTTTATGCGAGCCGGTTTCTGATGAAACGCAGGAACAAAGAATTTGCTCTGTATCTGATGCTTGGTATGAGCAAAAGAAGTATATCAGCAATACTACTGCTTGAAATGATTGTAATCGGCTTTGGATCGCTCCTGGTCGGACTCCTTATAGGAATTGGGCTGTCACAGCTGATGAGTGCGTTTGTGGCTAATCTCTTTGAAGCAGATATGACTGCCTACAGGTTCCTTGTATCGGGCGAAGCCATAATGAAAACAGTGCTTTATTTTGCGGTGATGTATCTTGTGGTGATCGTGTTTAACAGCGTGGTCATCACAAAAATGAAGCTCATTGATCTGATACAATCAGAAAGAAAATCCGAACATGTCAGACTGAAGAATCCGAGCATCTGCGTAATCCTCTTTTTGATTGCAGTGGCAGCACTCGGCTATGCGTATTATCAGGTTGGCTGGCAGTTCAATGATTTGAACAACAAAAAAATCATCGTTTACATTGCTATGGGCGCAGCATCAACGTTCCTTATCTTCTGGGCTGTATCAGGAATGCTTTTACGTGTTGTCATGAGCATGAAGCGAGCGTATTATCGAAACATAAACGCTTTTACTTTCCGTCAGATCAGCAGTAAGGTCAATACTACGGTGGTTTCCATGACAGTCATCTGCCTTATGCTGTTTGTGACAATTTGCACGCTCGCCGCAGCTTTTTCCATACGAAATTCCATGAATGCGAATCTGAAAATGCTTTGTCCGGCGGATTTCGAAATTGAGTATCGGGAATATACGGACGAAGAAATGACAGGGCCGGTTTACGGCGATGTGACGAAACTATATGCAGATTATGGTCATGATCTCACAGAAGGTTTTTCTGACTATGTGCATTTCCATAGCTACAGTGACGAGAATTTCACTTTGGGTACTTTTTTGGGAAACCAACTTGATGCCATCATGGAGCGGTATCGCTTTCTGATGTATGACATGCCATTTCAGATATATCGTATAAGCGATTATAATGCCCTCATGCAGCTCTATGGCAGAGAAACGCTGACTCTTGATGAAAACGAATTTATCCTGCTTTGTGATTTTAAAACAGCCAAAACGGTCCTGGACAGTGTGTTGACAAAGGGTTACACGATCAACGTCATGGGTCGGGAACTCCATTCACGCTTAGATGATTGTCAGGACGGCTTCGTGGACATATCCTCACAACATATCAATACAGGAATTTTCATCTTTCCGGATAATGCAGTGAATGACACCTATGTAAACAGAGATTACATGATCGGCAATTACACAGGCAACACAAAAGAGGCTCTTGCACAGGTCGAGAAAGATGTGCGGGAAACTACGGAAGAAGTTATCGAACAATACCGTGCGGAGAATGAAAACAAAGCAGATTATAATCGTATCTCTTTGAATCTGAATACAAAGACCGACATTTCCGAGGCAACAATCGGGCTGGGCGCAATGGTGACATTTTTGGGGCTTTACATCGGACTTATATTTCTAATTGCTTGCGGTGCGATCCTTGCCCTGAAAGAGCTTTCCGAGAGCGTGGACAGCATCAGTCGGTATGAAATGCTCCGTAAAATCGGAGTCGAGGAGAAGGATATTTCAAAGTCATTATTCAGGCAGACAGGATTATTCTTCATGCTTCCGCTGATACTTGCGTGCATACACGCTGTTTTCGGAATGAAGTTTGCCGTACAGTTCCTCGAAGTGTTCGGAACAGAGAAAATAGGGGAGTCGATAGCTTTCACTTCTGTGATATTGCTGTTGATTTATGGCGGATATTTCCTTATAACCTACATTTCCGGTAAGAATATTATTAAAGAAAGAAAATAACATAACAGATAAAATAAGCCGCTGTGCCTGTATCGGGTGCAGCGGTATTGAACTTTGCTGACTGTCACAATGTAAAAAGTAATCAACCATAAAAAAGTTGGTCGCTTTTTCATGCCGAAGGTGATCACATTCCCGAAGCAGAAGCAGGCATAATACTAAATGGACAAAAATGCGGAATCCACAAAAATGTTTCACAGAGCATTGATAATCTGGTTGGAATCGGGTATAATGCTAATCTTGGATTGAGGAATGCCAGGCTGAATTTCAGGCAGGTCGAAGAGACGCACGTCATGGAGAACATTATCTTTAATGAGCTGAAGGTCAGAGGCTATAATGTGGATGTCGGCGTTGTGGTCATGAATGAGACCGACAGGGTCGGTAAGAAGGTCAGAAAACAGTTGGAAATAGATTTTGTCTGTAACAAAGGTTCCAAACGCTATTATATCCAGTCTGCCTGTGCGCTGCCGGATGAAAAGAAGATGGAACAGGAACAACGCTCCCTGATGGGCACTGGGGATGGTTTCAAGAAGATTATTATCACAAAAGATGCCCTTGCACCGCTCTATAACGAAGAAGGGGTTCTGGTCATGAGCGTCTTTGACTTTCTGCTGAATCCTGACAGCATGGATCTGTAACCGCTGATTGATCAAAAGATGAATGAAGCAGATTTGTGAAAAAGGCTGATATATCGCCAAATACGATGACATAACGTAATAAGGATGGAAAGGACAGGTACCGGACAGCATGAGTAAGAAAGCAAGACAGGAAGCTATAGAGTGCAGCAAGGCGCGCGAAATTATAAAGGAACTGGGGATAGAAGATCAGGAGCTTTATGAGGCTTTTGAATTCCGTACAATCAGACCGGAAGAAACCGATGAAGCGGCAGAAATAGAGCAGATTTGTTTCCCGCCGAACGAGGCTTGTTCGAGGGAGCATATGAAAGAGCGTGTGGCGGCGGCATCTGACTTGTTTTTAGTTGCCATAGATCGTAAGACAGGAAAAATGGCAGGCTTTTTGAACGGAATTGCTACGGATGAATGTGATTTCAGGGATGATTTTTTTACCGATGCCGGAACTCATTTGCCTGACGGGAAAAATATTATGCTGCTTGGTTTGGATGTATTGCCCCAATACCGCAGGCGGGGGCTGGGCAGAGAACTTGTATATAATTACTGCAGAAAAGAGCAGGCTCGTGGGAGAAACAGGCTGATACTGACCTGCCTTGCAAATAAGGTAAAGATGTATTCAAAGTTTGGCTTCCGGGATCTCGGAGAATCCGCTTCTGAGTGGGGCGGTGAAAAATGGCATGAGATGGAAATGATTCTGAACTTTTGAGAAGGTGAGGGTAAATAAAGGCGATGGAACTTTACAGAGGAAGACCTGAGAATACGGACGGTCGCTTAGCAAGGGAGATCAGGACATATGATTTCCTTGATGAATTGGGAATAGATTATCAGCGGACAGATCATGAACCGGCGAATAACATGGAAGCCTGCAACGAGATAGATGCTGTGCTTGGTGTTCTGATATGCAAGAACCTGTTTTTATGTAACAGACAGAAAACGAATTTCTATCTGCTCATGATGCCCGGAGACAAGAAGTTTAAAACCAAGGAGTTGTCGGCGCAGATAAACTCCGCAAGACTATCCTTTGCCGATCCGGAGGATATGCTGAAATATCTGGATATAGAACCGGGGGCTGTAAGCATTATGGGGCTTATGAATGATAAAGACCGTGAAGTCCGTCTCCTGATAGATGAGGATGTGCTGAAGGGTGAGTATCTCGGATGTCACCCATGCGTATGTACATCAAGCCTGAAAATAAAAACAAAGGATGTTGTGGAGACATTTCTCCCTGCAACGGGACATGAATATCAAACAGTACATCTTGTAGGAGAAGATTAGGTGTAGGGATGACGTGGTATTCCAAGATGCAGCCTGACAAGGCAGTAAATACAGATATTTTTTTCTGTTTTGGTTAGCCATAACTAACATAAATATGCTATAATGATGACAGATGCAGACAAAAGAACTGGCGGGACCGCATCAGTTTGGCTTCAATCGGAAGTCACATTTGCTGATGATTAATTTGTGTCCGGTAGGGTGTAGCGTTTGCGTGGATATGTACAATGATGTGAGGTGTAGTATGACTTTGATTTTATCTGTTGCCGGATGCGTTTTGTTATTTTTGGGTATCTGGGGCGTAACAGTAACGATGCCGACAAAGCTGTTGGCACAGAATTTTCCAAAAGATGTACAGGAAAGGTTGAAACCCCGAATAGAGAATCTGCCGATGTCACCGAAGCGGGTGGTCGGGTGGATCATTCTCATCCTTTTCATTCTTGGCTATATCGGTCTGTTCATCATCGGCGGTGTGGACGGTATGAAGCGCGGATTCACATTCGGGAAGTTTTTCCTTCGCTTCTTCGTCATCGGAGCGGTAATTAAGGCGTTTGATATTATAGCTCTGGATTATTTCCTACTGACGAAAACACATTTTTTTCAGCACTATTTCCCCGAGACAGAAGGCTGTGCGGGGTGGCAGGACTTCGGCTATAACAGAAAACAGCAGATGAGGCAAAGTATCATGATCGTAATCGGGAGCGCAGTCACGGCATGGATATTTACTTTATTTTGATGGAAAAGGACAAAAAGAGATGGCTAAGATAACAGACGTATCGGAGAATAAGCAGCATCCCGGCTGTTTGGAATCATAAGATTTATCGGAATTGCCGGAGTGATGCTATTGTTCTTTCGTTAAGGCTATAAGGAGATGATGGAATGAGTCTAAGTGCAAAAGCGGCGGTGCAGGTTCTGCGGGCGGTAAAGAAGGCCGGTTTCATGCCCGGCATCGATAAGAATCTGGATCATGAGATAGCAAGAGCAAAAGAATACAATCGAAAGCACAGGTATAAGGAGCCAACGGATCATAAGGCTCTCTATAAGACTGTGCAGATCGGAGGTTACCCAACCCTCATTATTCGTTCGAAATCAGTTCATTCACATCATAATAAAGCGATACTGTTCCTTCATGGCGGCGGAGACAGAGATACATGGAAGCCCGAGGTGGCATTTGCCCGTACCTATGCGAATCGCACCGGAGCAGATCTGTTTTATCCGATCTATCCTCCGTTCACGGAAGTGTCTGTGAAGAATACGGCAGATCTGATCTACACAGTATATCAAAGAATGGTCAGAAAATACGGAGCCTCTCATATAGCGGTCGTGGGCGGATCCTACGGCGGTTTTTTAGCATTGCAGCTGCTGACATGGATGAACAAAAATGGCAATGCAGTGGATATGCCGCGGCTTATGATCCTTAATTCCCCATTTGCCTTTCCGGAAACGGCAGAGGAGTGGGAGCTTGCGAGAGAGTATGAGAAAAATGACCCGATGATGCCGGAGGGAGCAATGCAGTTCATGATGGATGGCGTACTATGGTCAGATCCGCACACACCCGACTATGCGCTGTATCCGGATAAAATGGATTTTCGTCATGCACCGGAAACCTATGTGTATTACACAGAGGAAGTCTGCGCCTGCGTAGCGGAAGCGATCAGGGCAGCCTACGACCATGACGGCTCCGGTGAGCGGATGCATATGCACATCGAACCGGGTATGATGCATTGCTACGCCTGTGCTCCGGTATTTCCGGAGAGCCGGAGAGATTTTAACAGGCAAATCGATTTGATAAAGAGTATGTAAGAGATCGCACATACGCATTATTTAATCATAAGAGAATAATACCTTTTGATCTTCCCTCGGATGGGTTCATATCGTGGGTTCAGATTGATTCAAATTTACACAGGAAAAAGGTGCTAAAAAATAAAAAGAGGGCTTTCGGCGGAGCAAAAACGCTGAAAGCCCTTGTTTATTGCGGACTGACATACTTTATATGCAGTTGAGATAAAAATATACATGTGAATAATGGATGAATCTTTTAACTGGAAACAAATATAATTCTATTTGTTTGCCGATATAATTTCGTAGAGTATTTCACTCTATGAAATATATTGATTAAATGATTTGTTGTTTTTCCTGCCTAATAGCATACAATTTTTGTACATCTTTGTCAATATTTCAAAAGAAAAACCTACAGGAAATATACATATGCGGTGATGCACTTATGATTTATAGTGAAAACATTTTTGCTATTCTGTTATCTTAACGCATTCGCCGTCAAAATTATCGTCAAATAAGGAGGTGCTCATATGCCGCGCACAGGTGAAAATATTTACAGACGCAAGGATGGCAGATGGGAGGGGAGGTACATCAAAGGGTATGAGGGAAACAAAGCAAGGTATGGTTACATTTACGGTAAAACCTACCGTGAGGTAAAGGCAAATATTCTAAAGGTACAGACGGAAAATCAAATGCTTGAGTCTACAATGACATCTGATGAAGAATCCTATTCCTTTGAGGTTCTGGCAGAGGAATGGTTTGAGACTTCGCGGACATTTTTTAAGGAATCTACCTGCGTAAAGTACAAAAATTTGCTTCGCTGTTATATTATTCCGAATTTAGGTGATTTTGCTGTAAGGGAAGTCACCGATGACACAATCTTTGCCTTTGCCAATCGGTTGCTTGTCAAAGGCGGGGTGAAAGAAACCGGATTATCAACAAAGAGCGTATCGGATACCCTGTCAATACTCAGGATGATCCGTAAATATGCGATCAACAAAAATCTAAATGTAAATTATACAGACTGCACCCTGCCGGTAAAGCAAAAGCAGAAACCGTTCAGGGTGTTTTCCATGGAGGAACAGAGGATATTGTGCAGCTATCTTCACGCAAATAGGACGCTTCGCAATCTGGGTATTCTGCTGTGCTTATTTACAGGACTGCGAGTCGGAGAGCTGTGTGCCCTTAAGTGGGAGGATATCTCGCTTGCGGATCGGACATTATACATTCATCGGACAATGCAGCGGCTTCATGTGGAGAACGGCGATGGCGGAAAGACCCAAATCCTGATATCGTCACCTAAAAGTAATAGCTCTGTCAGAGTTGTTCCTCTGCCGGATGTTCTGATAAAGGAGCTTTGTAATCTTAGAAAGTCAGATGATTCCTTTTTCCTTACCGGAGAAAGGGCACGATACATTGAACCCAGAACGATGCAGAATCATTTTAAAGCAGTTTTAAGGGAGTGCCAAATCAATGATGCTAATTTCCATACACTTCGTCATACATTTGCGACAAGATGCGTCGAGGTGGCATTTGACACAAAAAGTCTTAGCGAAATACTTGGACATGCCAATGTGAATATCACGCTCAACCGATATGTACATCCGACCATGACGCTGAAGCGGGAAAATATGGACAGGCTTTCTGCGCTATTTCCCTTCTATTCGCCGTCAGATGCGCCGTCAGGAGGAATAAAAAAGCAGGAAAAGCCGGAGGTTAACGGATGATTTTCATAGAGTGAAATACTCTACGAAAATAGGTCAACCAATGATTAGTTTGTAGTTTGATTTTAGTTGTATTATAAGTGACTTGTGATGAATCTATTCGCAAAAATGAACATCCAATTTTAATAATCGGATTTCGAGTTTAGTCCAATATTTCTTAAACACTATCAGGAGTAAATTTATGAATACATTGAATATCTCTTATAGTAGTCTGACAAACATAGGTGGGCGATCTATAAATGAAGATTATCTGGATATCTCTGTAAGACCTCAGCAAATAGCATTTATATTATGTGATGGTTTGGGCGGACATGGCAATGGTGATGTAGCGTCTAAACTTGTCGTATGCAAGATGAAAGAAGCTTTGGAACAATCCAAAAGTATGGAAGAGAGCATCATGCAGGCTCAAAATGCTTTGATGCAGAGGCAGAGGGAGGTCCACATGGAGGACTCCATGAAAACGACGGTCACCTGCCTGACAATATTCGGGCAGGAGGCGAAATTCGGACATGTCGGTGATTCCAGAATCTATTACTTTGAAAAAGCAAAATTTAAAATGAGAAGTCAGGATCATAGTATCCCCCAAATGCTCGTAAATCGAGGTGATATAAAAGAGAAAGATATCAGGCATCACGAAGATCGAAACAGACTGCTCAGAGTTATGGGAACGATGTGGGACAGCCCCAAATATCAGATCGTAGACAAAATTTCGCTTACAAGACACAGCAGCTTTTTGCTGTGCAGTGATGGCTTTTGGGAAATGATAGATGAAAAATCAATGTGTAAAACGCTGAAAAAGACCTCTAGTCCGGAACAGTGGTTGAAGGATATGGAACTTATTGTGCGCAAAAATGGAAGCGGAACCAATATGGATAATTATTCCGCGATTGCTGTTTTTATAAGATGATTATAGAGCAAAGAAAGGTATGAACGATGGTTTTAAAATGTAAAAATGGTCATTGGTATGATACGACTGTACATAAAACCTGTCCGCACTGCAAGAGGGACAGCGAGAAGCTGAGTATCCGGATTGATGATGACATAGAAGAGGATGATAGAACCATTTCCATTGCCGAAGTGGATATATCGCTCGGGGAGGAACTGGGTGCGATTATTGGTGAATCCATAAACAATATGGTTGGCGGAGTTTCCGGTGATGCTTCATTGGATGATGACAAGACGATTTCTTTTGGCTTTTTCGGCATCATGGAGACACAGTCGGTTACCGGATGGCTGGTATGCATGACGGGAAGTGAGAAAGGAAAGGATTTTCGGCTGCATTCCGGTAAAAATTTTGTGGGGCGCAGCACATCGATGGACGTTATTTTGATCGATGATAAAACGATTTCAAGAGATAAACATTGTTCTGTTGTGTATGACCCAAAAGGGAACAACTATTATGCTTCTGCCGAAAATGGAAACATCATGTATGTAAACGGCAGGTTGACTGATTCTCCGACTGCGATACAAGAGGGAGACATTATTTCAATCGGAGAGACGAAGTTGTTATTTATACCATTTTGCAAGGAGGGAAGATCATGGGAAAACGAATAAAGGCATTCAGTCTGCTGGTCGCACTGCTGCTGCTTTATTGTCAAAGTACAACGGTTCTTGCACAGACGGTTGTGAATAAATCACTGCTTGCAGAACAGGCAAAGGGTAAGGCACCGAATGTCAAGGTTTACATGACGGGCTCGGATATGTCAAAGACGGCAGAGGTTTCCGGCAAGGTATCAGATGTCACTTTAAGCCAAAAAGGAGTAGTTGAAACCTTCGAAGAGTCTGGTGAGAGCATTCGCTATATCATTCTCTTTGATAATTCCGGTTCGATCAACAAAGCGCAATTTGATGAGGCAAAAAGTCAGCTGGCAAGAATGCGCACAAGCATGAAAAATGAAGATGAAATGCAGATCTTTACCGTTGGCACAACAGATATTTCCGCAGAAAAAACAGATGTGTTTGGCAGAATTGCCGTTGCAACCGAAAAGGATCGAGTGGATGAAGACTGCGAGAAAATTGAAAACATCGAGTATATTGGAGGTGTAGTTTCCAAAACAATTTTATATCGTTCCCTGAATGAGGTATTGGAAGAACAATCTGCGCAAATGGCTATTGATAAGCTTAGAACGATCGTCCTGCTCATTACGGACGGCGAGGATGATTCGGATGATTTAAATGGTAAGGATAATGATAAAGACTCTACATTGGCAAACGTGCGGGCATCTTGCATTCCTGTATATGGCATTCTGCTAAACGATACAGCCAGAGAGCCAAATGAGGAGAAGATCAAATTTACCAAAAATCAGATCTTAGACTCAAATAACAGCAACGGATATTATTACAATTGCAGTGATAAACCCGACATTGATGAAGTGAAAGAGGCATTTAAAGAAATTGATAATGTTCTGCGCAAAGAGACGTATATCGTTTGGCTGACGGCAGAAACAAATAAAAAAGTGGTTGGCAAGAGTGAGTTGAGTCTGACCATAAATAATCAATCCATCACCCCGGTTTTGCTGGATTACTCGGATTACGAGAAGGATACGGATGCTCCTGTCGTGATAGGGATCGTGGAAAAAGAGGGGCGAAACTCTGTTACCTTCATGATTGAAGATGAGAATGGTGTAAACCTTTCTGATGCAGGAGACAGTACTCATTATGTAATACAGACTGAGGGAGATGGCAAAAAGTGGACGATCGATCAGGTGAATGCCAATCAGGATGGTAC
>JAFUZE010000228.1 GCA_017476765.1 Lachnospiraceae bacterium | reverse complement strand
GGGGCAAATGACATTCCGACGGATACATACACTATAGACAATGTACTTTCGGGCGGTTTGTCCACGACGGAGAGCGACAAGCAGAAGCGCTATCTTGTTCTTTTGCAGGATCAGCTGGAAAAGACGCTTGAGCGCAATGAGACAGTCGATAAGGCGGATGTCACACTGACGATCCCGACGGATGACGGCACTTTGATTTCAAAGGATGAGGCTTCCACAGCTGCGGTCGTGCTGGAGCTTAATGGTGAACTGAGCCAGGAGAAGGCGAACGCACTGGCGCTTCTGATCAAGAATGCACTTGGCAATAAGACGACAGAGGGAATTTCGATCATTGACACGAACGGCAATCTGCTGTTTTCGGGCGATACGGACAGCTCGGTCGGCGGAAGTGCATCCACACAGCTGTCGGCAAAGCAGCAGGCGGAAACGCTCGTGAAGCAGGAGGTGCGCTCTGTTCTCATCGGAACGCCGCTCTATGATTCGGTCGAGGTGTCCTGCAATCTGGATGCGGATTTTTCCACGAGGGAGGAAACGCAGCATGATTTCTTTGCACCGGAAGGGCAGTCGCAGGGTGTTTTGAGCAGTGAGAGAACCTACGAGTCCGAGAACAGCGGGACGACCGGGGGAGAGCCGGGCACCGGAAGCAACGGCGAGAACGACACGACATATGTGATGCCGGATTATGCGGATTCCTCGTCCACTGTGTCGGAGAGAGAGTCGAATTATCTGCCGAATGAGCGTGTCACGACAGTCACAACGCCGCCGGGGTCAATTCGTCTGGAAAACTCCTCGATCGCGGTGGCTGCAACAAGGCTGCACGTCTACAAGGAGGAGGAAGTAGAGAGCCAGGGACTGCTCGACGGCATCAGCTGGGACGAGTTCAAGGCGGCAAATGCCGATAATATCCAGCTTGAGGTTACAGATGAGATTTACAATCTGGTCGCTATGGCAACCAGTATTCCGAGAGAGAATATAGAGATCGTCGCATATGAGAGACCGCTCTTCATCGACAAGGAGGGGCTGGATATTGACATCTGGGATATCCTTCAGATTGTGCTGATTGTGATCATTCTCGGACTGCTTGCGTTCGTTGTGCTCAGTAGCATGAGAGGCGAGGCTGTCGTGGAGGAAGAGGAGGAGCTTTCCGTGGAATCCCTTCTGCAGTCCACGCCGCAGGAGGAGCTTGATAATATTGAGCTTGAGGAGAAATCCGAGGTTCGCAAGCTGATTGATAAATTTGTAGAGGAAAATCAGGAGGCAGTGGCGAACTTGCTTCGCAACTGGCTGACAGAGGACTGGGGGTAAGAGAGTATGCGAAGTTCAGATGGTACGATTTCGGGAATTCAAAAGGCTGCAATTTTGCTGATTGCTCTCGGACCGGAACAGTCTGCCCTGATTTTCAAGCATCTTAAGGAGGATGAAATCGAGGAGCTGACTCTGGAGATCGCCAATACGAGAAGCGTTACGCCTCAGCTTAAGGAAGAGGTCATCAACGAATTTTACGAGGTATGTCTGGCGCAGCAGTATATCGCCGAGGGCGGTATCGGATATGCGAAGGAGCTTTTGGAAAAGGCACTCGGTCAGGACAAGGCGGTCGAGGTTATCGGAAAGCTGACTGCTTCCCTGCAGGTAAAGCCGTTCGAGTTTGTGCGCAAGGCGGATGCATCGCAGCTGCTCAACTTCATTCAGGATGAGCACCCGCAGACGATTGCACTCATCTTATCCTACCTTGCTCCGGGGCAGGCGGCGATGATTATCTCCGCGCTCCCGCCGGACAGGCAGGCGGAGGTCGCAAAGCGTGTCGCTTCGATGGATCGAACCAGTCCGGAGGTCATCAAGGAGGTCGAGAAGGTGCTCGAATCCAAGCTGTCCTCGCTCGTCAATCAGGATTACACGATTGTCGGCGGCGTAGATGCGGTCGTAGACATTTTAAATACGGTGGACCGCGGAACAGAGAAGCATATTATGGAAACGCTCGAAATCGAGGATCCGGAGCTCGCCGACGAGATCCGCAAAAAGATGTTCGTATTCGAGGATATTCTTTTGTTGGACGACCGTGCAATACAGCGCGTGCTTCGTGATGTGGATAATAACGATCTTGCGATTGCGCTCAAGGGCTCCAATGAGCAGGTGCAGAATGCGATTTTCAAGAACCTGTCAAAGCGTCTCGCAGTCATGATCAAGGAAGATATGGAATTCATGGGACCGGTGCGTATGAAGGACGTCGAGGAAGCGCAGCAGAAGATTGTAAATATTATCAGAAAACTAGAAGATTCTGGAGAAATCGTAATTTCCAGAGGCGGAGGAGACGAAATCGTTGTCTAAGCAGACGTTATTGAAATTTGGTTATATGCCTATGACCGAAGCTTCAGCCAGAGTAATCGATACAAATGAAAAAATGGAGGAACGCATCAAACAGCTGCGGCAGAAGGCGTACGAGGATCCGTCTCAATTTGAGGAAGCACAGTTTCCGAACCAGCTCGAGGCATCGGAGGTTGCCCGACTTTTAGCAGATGATGAAGAACCCGGAGAGGAAGGGTTTTCGGAGGGGATTCAGGCACAGCAGATGCCGGATGCACATGAGGAGGCAGAGAGAATCCTGCAGGATGCCGAGCAGAGGGCAAGGCAGATTCTCGAGGATGCACAGGCAGAGGCGGAAAACATGAAAAACAGCGCCTATCAGGCGGGACTGGTCGAGGGAAAAAAGGACGGCAGGGAGGCCGGCAGAATCGAGGCGATGACCGAGATGGAGAACGCAAAGGCGGAGCTTGATCAGAGGCGGCACCAGATGAATGCGGAGTATGAACAGCGCCTTGCGGAGATGGAGCCGATGCTCATTGACACGCTTTGTGATATTTATGAGCATGTGCTGCATGCCAGTTTGATCGTGAAGAAGGATATCGTTGTGCAGCTTCTCGCCGACACGATCCGAAAGGTGGAGGGCTGCAAGGATTTTATCGTTCATGTATCGAGAGGCGAATATGAACAGGTCAAGGAAAGAAAGGAAGAACTGCTCGAAGCGACTGCGGCGGCCGCCGCTACGGTCGAGGTCATTGAGGATTATTCTCTCTCCGAGGGGGAATGCATGGTCGAGACGGAAAACGGAATCTATGACTGCAGCCTGGATGTCCAGCTGGCAGCACTTCGGGAGCAGCTGATGCTCCTTTCCTACCAGAAGGAGTAATCAGGAAAAGGCAAAGCATAATCCGGCTCTCACAGGACCGATGCCGGGCTGTGCATACAGCAGGAAAAGAAGGAATACTCGCGTGATCAATGTACAGAAGTATCAGCAATTAACAGATCAGACATATTACAAAAAAATGGGAAAGGTAGTCAATGTTGTTGGACTGACTATAGAATCGGCAGGACCGGATGCAAAGCTATCCGATATCTGCCGGATTTATTTGGAGGGAAGAAGCGGCAAGTCCGTGATGGCGGAGGTTGTCGGCTTCAAGGACGGCAGGACGATCCTGATGCCGTACGAAAATACCGAGGGCATCGGCGGTGGGTGTATCGTGGAGAACGAGGAGAGACCTCTTACGGTTCCCGTGGGGGATGACATGCTTGGAAAGGTACTCGACGGGCTGGGAAGGAATACGAACCCGGACGATCCGGAGACAGGCAGCATCTTCTATCCGGTGGAGGCGATGCCGCCAGACCCGATGAAGAGAGAGATCATCGATGAGGTGCTTCCGCTCGGCGTTAAGGCGGTGGACGGACTGATGACGGTCGGCAAAGGGCAGCGTATCGGAATTTTTGCCGGCTCCGGAGTGGGAAAGTCTACGCTTATGGGAATGTTTGCGCGCAACACGAAGGCGGACATCAACGTCATCGCTCTGATCGGAGAGCGGGGCAGGGAGGTGCGGGAGTTTATTGAGCGCGATCTCGGAGAAGAGGGAATGCGGCGTTCGGTCGTCGTCGTCGCAACATCCGACAAGCCGGCACTGGAACGCAACAAGGCAGCAAAGACGGCAACTGCAATCGCAGAATATTTCCGGGATCAGGGGAAGGATGTCCTTTTGATGATGGATTCCTTAACCCGTTTTTCGATGGCACAGAGGGAAATCGGACTTGCGAGCGGAGAGCCTCCGGTGAGCAGGGGATATCCGCCGAGCGTTTACTCGGAGATGCCGAAGCTTTTGGAGCGAGCGGGAAGGGCAGACCGCGGGTCGATCACCGGACTGTATACGGTTCTGGTCGATGGCGATGACTTCAACGAACCGATCACCGACACCGCCCGAAGCATTCTGGACGGTCATATCATGCTCGACCGCAAGCTGGCGCACAAGAACCATTATCCGGCGATCGATGTGCTGCAGAGCATTTCGCGATGTATGGGACAGGTTGCGGAGGGAAGCCACAAAAAGGCGGCCGGAAGGCTTAAGAATGTGCTTGCAACCTACAATGAGGCGGAGGATCTGATCAATATCGGCGCTTACAAGAGAGGAAGCAACAAGAATATCGATTACGCCATCGAGAAGATCGATGCGGTCAACGATTATCTGCTGCAGTCCACGGAGGATCGATTTGGCTTTGACGATGAAGTTGCGATGTTAAAGTCGCTGTTCGAGGGCTGAGCACGTTCTTAAGGAGAGACCTTGTTATGGCAAAATTTGTCTATCGGATGCAGAATATTCTGGATATCAAGAGTAAGCTCGAGGTACAGGCGAGAAACGAATATGCGCAGGCGAATGCCGAGCTGCAGGAGGAGCAGGAGAAGCTGAGCGGGCTGGTGTTCAAAAAGCGGGACTGCGAGGACGGACTCAGGCGGGAGTACGATAAGGTGCCGCTGGAGCTTTTGGAGATCGAATTTTGGAAGAACAACATTTCCTATACCGAGGAGCAGATCAAGCAGCAGACAATGAAGGTCATGAGTGCGCAAAAAAAGGTCGAGGCAAAGAGAGACGCAATGCTGGAGCTGATGAGAGACCGAAAGACACATGAGCTGCTCCGCGAAAGCGCCTTTGAGGAGTTTTTGCAGGAGATCAAAGCAGCTGAGAGCAAGGAGATTGATGAGCTCGTCAGTTATACATACGGGAAAAAGCAAAATGAAAGCAGGTGAGTGACGTGGCAGAACAGGTGATGGATCAGAGCGCGGAGCGCAAGCGGATCAAGGAAGAGAAAAAGAGACTGAAGGAAGAGCAGAAGCGCGCCAAAAAAGAGGCAAAGTCGAGAGCGAAGGAGCTCGCCAGACAAGAGTCGGAAATTGAGGACGACACGGAGGGAAGCTCGGTGTCAGTCGTTTTGGTGACGGCAGTTATCATCCTGATCTGGCTGGCAATCCTCGTTCTCTTGGTCAAGACGGATGTCGGGGGCTTTGGTTCGGGTGTTCTGGCACCGATTCTCAAGGATGTGCCTGTCGTAAACAAGATTCTGCCGGGTTCCGCTGCGACAGAGACGGAGGACGAGTCGGAATATATGGGATATAAGAGTCTGAAGGAGGCTGTGGATCAGATTAAGAAGCTGGAACTGCAGCTCGAGCAGGCAAACTCCGGAAATACCGCAAGTGCGGAGGAGGTTGCTGCACTCAGGGCGGAGATCGAAAGGCTGAAGACGTTTGAGAACAATCAGGTCGAATTTCAGCGTATCAAGACAGAGTTTTACGAGGAGGTCGTTTACTCCGAGAAAGGTCCGGGTGCCGAGGAGTACCGGAAATACTATGAGGAGATGGACCCGACGACCGCAGAGTATCTCTACAAGGAGGTCGTGAAGGAGGAGGAGGCCGACGCGAAGGTCAGGGATTATGCGCAGGCATACTCGGAGATGAAGCCG
The DNA here is from genome assembly GCA_017476765.1 of Lachnospiraceae bacterium. GTDB lineage: Bacteria > Bacillota > Clostridia > Lachnospirales > Lachnospiraceae > JAFUZE01. The sequence goes on along the minus strand of JAFUZE010000228.1, from coordinate 1,291 downwards.
AAGGAAGCGGCGGCGATTTTCGAGGCGATGACGGATGATCTGGCGCTTGCCGCCAAAATTCTGAATATGATGGAGCCGGATGCAAGAGGTAAGATTCTCGGCGTGATGGATGCGGAGGTTGCAGCGAAGCTGACGAAGATCATGAATCCGACAAGCTGATGTCACGCGGTTAAACGATATTTTTGAACATGTCCTTAAGGAAATGCGTGTTTCGGTCGATATATAAATTGCAGGAAATCTGCCAAAAAAACAGATGATTATCGGAGCAGGACAGATAATTGTCAGAAGAAACAGGGAAAGGAGGAAGAGGATGACGAGTATACCGGTTAGTAATGTGGGAAACGGCGTGCAGACAATATCCGGTGCAAAAAGCGCTTTGGATTTCACAAATGCGCAGAAGGCAGGAAGCTTTCAGGATGCGATGGATCTGTTTGGAAAATCTGATGCACAGACAGTGGAAAAGCAGCCGAAGGTGCAGCCGGATCAGAAGCCGGCAGAACAGAAGCAACCGATGCGTCCGGGCAAGGATGTGGTTGACAGCGGAGCAGGGAAGGAGCGTATTTCCAATCCGAAAACAGACGATGCACAGCCTCAGACGGAGTTGTCCGAGGAGGAGCTCGAAAAGGTGCAGGAGACGGCGGCAGACATTATGAGGGCGATTGCGGAGGAATTGGATGTGAGCCCGGAGGAAGTGGAGCAGGCTATGCAGCTGCTCGGTATTTCGTTTGTAGATTTGGGCAATTCGAACCAGATGGCGGCACTTATGACCGAGCTGATGGATCTGACGGACAGTATTCAGATCGTCACGGATGCGGCGCTGTTTGAAAGCTGCACTTCGCTTGCGCAGAATGCAGACGAGCTGCTTGCGGATCTTTCCGAGGAAATTGACGTTCCGGTTCAGGATTTGACGCAGCTTTTGCCGAGGCAGCTTCCGGAGGATGATTTTGTGATCGAGCCTCTGCCGGCGGAAGAGGAAACGGCATCCGATGCGGAAATCGTGCAGGAATTCGTAAAGGATCTGGCAGCCCCTGAGATTACACCTTCCGATGAAAGGGTTCCGGATTATGCTCCGGTGCAGGCGCTCACGGAGACGAAGACACCTGTCGGGAACAAGGAGCCTGAGAGGGAAGAAGCGGCACCGAGAACAGAAGCGCAGGATCCGGTCGTAAAGGTACAGTCGGAGACGAAGGAACAGGCGGTAACACCTGAGAAAAATCCGGAGAGCCGTATGCAGGATAAGGACAGCGAGCCGAAGGAGCATCCTGCCATGTACAAGAATGTGACGGCTTTC
>JAFUZE010000227.1 GCA_017476765.1 Lachnospiraceae bacterium | reverse complement strand
TGATATTTCGCAGATACGGCACGTTTCCCCATCTCCTGTAAATTGATCTGATTCATCTCACACTGGCTCTCCCTTCACTGTTTTTATTCTCAGTTGTTTGTAGAATCTATTTCCGGCTTTTATTTCCAGTTGTTTGTAAAGCTCTCTTCCTCATCAATCAGGCAGACGGTTCTCGATTCCGTCACAAGCAAATCGTACAAAGCATCCGTTTCATCTGCCGGAAGCTCCTCCTTGCTCTGCACTTGATTGTCATAAGCGATTGCCATTTTGATGCCGCAAAAAACGCGGGCTGTATACCGGTCGTAAAAGCCTTTCCCATATCCGATCCGGTGTCCCTTCTCATCAAAGCACACACCCGGCATGATCAGAATGGAAGGCTCGCCATTCGGAATAAATTTTGTTCTCTCCGTCGCATCCGGCTCGGGGATTCCATGATATCCCGGCTTGAGATAATCCTCATGATAGGCGGGGATTTCATAAAATTCCATCTCGCCGTCCGCCAAAACCTTAGGACAGTATACCTTTTTCCCGAGCAGGAAGGCGTATTTGGCAATCCCGCTTGTGAGTACCTCGCTTCCGAAGGAGGCATAGACCAGCACGCGCTTTGCCTGTAAGAAGTCATAGGAGCTCACAACCGCCTCCATGATTGCATGGCTTTTCGTGAGCCGCTCCTCTTGGGAGAGTGCATCCCGCAAGTCTAAATGCTTTTTGCGGAGCAGCCTCTTAGCGGACTGCACCTTTGCTTTTTCTTCCATAAAATAAGCGCCTTCTTCCTGTAATGTCTCTCCCGTTATGTTTCTCCTGTTATCTTTCCTGTTATCTCTCTCCTGTCAGGTCTTGTTCCGGTTTAAAGCTTTTTCTTACCATATTTTTCACCCAGATTTTCAATTGTGCCGTCCGGATTCTGTATGGATATATTGTTCAGCTGTCCACGCAGATTTGCGCGAACCAAAGCGACATACTCCTCCCGGAGCAGGCGCTGTTCCTCCTTCTCCGCATTTGTCAGCCCTTCGCTCTGCGATTTATGATACAATTCATTGATTCTGTCAAGCTTCTTCTGATTCATAACATTCCCCTTTCTCCCTGCGCATTTTAAACCTCATGCAGCACTACGCAAGTAACGAAGCCAAATCACTTGCCCGTTTTCCCGATTAGTCCCGTTATTTGACGAGCTCTACTCCAGCTGATTTACATAATCTGCGAGGTAAAAATCCTCATCCTTGTGTGCCTTAAAAAAGGTTCCGTACTCCCTGCCGTCCATAATACGGTGCAGAATGCGGATATCCTCGGCATTTGCGATGATCATGTCCGCCCCGGACTGTGTCGCAATTTTTGCCGCCTGCAGCTTTGTGCTCATGCCGCCGGTGCCTACATTGCTGCCGGTCGTCGCCTTTCCCATCGTCATAAGCTCGTCTGTCAGCTGATCGACCACGCTGATAAACTGTGCATTTTTATTCGTATTCGGATCATCCGTGTACAAGCCGTCAATATCGGAAAGCAAAATCAGAAGATCCGCTCCGATGAGCGATGCAACGATTGCGGAAAGCGTATCGTTGTCTCCGAATTCAATCTCATAGGTCGCTATTGTGTCGTTCTCGTTGACAATCGGAATTGCCCCAAGCTTTAACAGCTCCGAAAAGGTGTTCTGCGCATTGAAGCGGTTTAAATTATCAATAATCGTGTTTTTCGTCATCAGAATCTGTGCTGCAACCTGATTATATTCCGCAAATATTTTTTGATAAATCATCATCAGTCTCGCCTGCCCGATTGCCGCACATGCCTGCTTGACTGCAATCGGATTGTCGTCGCTCTTCACATGCACGGCCTGTCTGCCTGCGGCGATTGCCCCGGAGGATACCAAAACAACATCCTTTCCCTGATTTTTAATGTTGCAGAGCTCCCGGACAAGCACCTCGAGCTTCGTGTAGTCGAAGCCTCCGGTCTCCTTATGCTGTAAGGAAGAAGATCCGATTTTTACGACAATTCTCTTTTTATCCTTGATTGTTTCCCTGATGTTCACAATACTCCTCCTTTTCGCGGCGCATAAAGCCTTGCGATCGCTTCCGCCACATAGATTCCGTCCGCAGCCGCCGACGTAATGCCTCCTGCATAGCCTGCGCCCTCACCGCACGGATATAAGCCGGGAATGCTGCCCTCGAGCGTATTCGAATCCCGATGGATACGGACAGGCGATGAGGTTCTCGCCTCCACACCGCATACGATCGCATCCGCCCGGTCAAAGCCCTTGATCTTACGCCCGAACTGCTCCATCGCCTCGATGAAGCTTTCATTTAACTGCTCCGGCAAAATGCTCCGCACATCGGCAAACCGATAGCCACCCTTGATACAGGGTTCAAATTCACCAAAGCCACTGGATATTGTACCATTTTTGAAGTCACCGTACAACTGTAAAGGAATTTTTCCCTGCCC